>NZ_CAMQYW010000107.1 GCF_947039425.1 uncultured Cetobacterium sp.
GTAAAAAGTTTTATTATATATACTACACTTTCATTAGGAGCTATCATTACATCCCTTGCATTTAAATTACCCTGAGGATTGAAAATACCACTAGAACTATTATTTTCAACTGATGCTGTTATTGTTGATCTTTTTTTATCAAAAGCAAAAATATCATTCCCTTTTGCATCTTTTGTTTTTATATCTATAATATTATCTATAATATTCATTTTATTTATTGAAATATCACTGCTTGTATTTGTAACTTTAACTTTATATATAACTATATTATTTGGTGCATATCTATCTTTCTCTGAAGTTGTTTCTATTTTATATGTATACCTTACTAAATTAATAGAATTTGCTGGAACCTCATGTGTTTTATTACGTGCTGAAAAATAAGATTTTACATTTATTTCACCCATGTAATCATCTTGTAATTGTCCCTCTATCTTATATACTACTGTTGCATTTCTTTGTAACAATATATTACTAACATTTAAATTACCATTGGGAGAATAATCACCAACACTATTATCTCCTACACTACTTTCTCCTGTTATTTTTATACTTTTAAATATACTTTGATCAAAGTCTTCTTTTATACTTAAGGCTTTTACTGGAGTATTTCCCATGTTTTTAACTGAAATTTCATATTTAACTATTCCACCTTTTTCATAATATTTGGGCCCTATATTATTAACATCTAAATCATATATTGCTCTTGTCATTATATTTTTTTCTGTTAATATAATTTTATTATTTTCTCTCACATTTACTACTGTTTTTATTGGCCCATTTACATTTTCATTTATTGTTCCTCTAACAATATAATGAACTTCTCCTCCTATTGGAATAAAAACATTTTTTGCAAATAAACTACCATTTAAAGAATATTCTCCCAAGCTTGTATTTTCCCCTTTTTTATCTCCACTATTTTGTATATCTTTAAATATTTTTCCAACTCCCCCTCCATCTAAAGGAGAAAGTAAAGAACCTATCATAAATCCTATTGACCCCTTAAAATCTTTATTACTATTGTTTGTTAAAATAATATCATATCTTACTCCATCGCCATTATCATATTGATTTTCTGTAGTTTCATTTTTTTTTAATTGTAAATTTAATCCAATCATTGAATCTATTGCAAATATATTTATTGCTGAACTTATAAATATTAATATTGCTAAATAGAGTCTCCCCAGTTTTTTCATTTTATTCTCTCCTTAAAAAAATCATTTCATCAAAGTATGTCTTTTCTATGTCTCTTTTATATATTATCATTTTTAAATACTTTTTTCATTTGCTTTAAAAATACTAATTTATTTATATCTTTTTTATAATGCTTTTAGTACATTCTTTTCACTATTTGATAAAATTTATTATTTCAAAAAAATAAAAAAGAGAGTTAAATATTTCATTAACTCTCTACATTTTCTATTATTTATTATAAACCCAGTTTTGAATATCATTAAAATTTTTATTAACAATCTCTTCTACTGTTAATTTTTTTGCATCTATTTTTTCAAAGAATTTTATACTCACTTCACCTTTTTTAGGAAATTTTCTTTGAGCTGGAAATAAGTCATATGCTCCTTTTATTCCAAAAGGTACAATATCTACTTCTAATTCTTTAGCTAATATTGCATAGAATTTTTTAAAAACTCTCATATCTCCATCTCTGCTTCTAGTTCCTTCTGGAAAAATCACTATACTTTTTCCTTTTCTTAAAGATGTCGCTGCACTTTGTAGCGTTTCAGCTAGATTTTTATTTATATCTATTAAAATAATATTAGAATTTTCACCAACATATCTCATTAATTTATTATTAAAATGAGCAACCTTAGCTAAAAAATAAGTATTATTTAATATTTTATTTGGAACACTCTGAGAAAATATAAATCCATCTAAGAAGCTTTGATGATTCCCTATAAATACAGTTGGTTTAGTAATATTTAAGTTTTCTAATCCCTCTTTTTTTATTTTTACATACATTGAAAACATAGGTTTTAAAAGGGTTTTTCCAAATACTCCTATTGTGTTGGATTTAGGAAGATCTTCATCTTGACTTTTTTCAAGAATTTTTGACCAATCAATATCTTTCACATCTATTCCTGTGGTATGAGTTTTTATGTATTCTGAAATTTTTAAAACTGTTGGATTTTCAACTAAAATTTCTTCTGTTATATTAACTCCAAAACTAGCCTCTGCAAATGTCATAAACTCTACTAAATCAAGAGAATCCAGTCCTAAATCAAGCTCTAAATGAGCTGATGATGGTATATTTTTTCCTTTTAAATTTTTCAAATATTTTGAAATTACTTCAAACTCTTCAAAAGTTGGTATATTTTCTTCTTTTTCTTCCTCTATCTTTCCTTCTAATAAATCAGGAACCATAAATCTTCTTATTTTTCCAATTTTTGTTTTTGGAAACTCTTGTTGCACAATTTTTACATCTAATATTTTTTTATAATTAGGTGCTTTATTATTATATTTATCAATTACATCATTTTTCAAAGTTTCTAAAATATTTGTAACTTTTTCCTCTTTCACTTTTGAGAAATTAGGATAAACTACTGCTGTTAATAGTGATTTATACTCAACTATAACTACCTCTTCTACTAAATCTGTTTTTGATGTAATCCATTGCTCAATCTCTATTGGATTAATATTTTTACCATTTGATAAAACTATCATCTCTTTTTTTCTACCAGTTACATATAAATAATCATTCTTAAGTTCTCCTAAATCTCCAGTATGGAACCATCCATCTCCATCAATAACCTCTGCTGTTGCTTTTGGATTATGGTAATATCCTTTCATTAGATTTCTTCCCTTTGAAAGAATCTCCCCATCTTCTGATATTTTCACTTGAACTCCATCCATAATTTTCCCTGCTGAACCAGGAACAACTTCATTAATTGGAGTAAAAGCTATCATTGGTGCCGTTTCTGTAAGTCCATATCCCTCACATATATCAATTCCTAAGATTTTAAAATCCTTTGAAATTTCTGCATTTAACTTTGATCCACCAGATACAAAAAATCTTATATGACCTCCAAATCCTTCATGTACTTTCTTAAATATTTTCTTACTAAAGCTTTTATTATTTAGTTTTTCACACAATTTAAATAACGATTTAGCGACCTTACTAGAGTTGATTTTTTCCATTATTTTTTTATGAAGCATCTCCCAAAGTCTTGGCACTCCTATCATCATAGTTATTTTATGATCTTTTAAAGCTGCCACCATTGCTTGAGATGATATTTCTTTTAAAAATACTATTGTAGAACCCTTCCCCAATGGAACTATTCCAGATCCCAATAATGGGAATATATGGTGCATTGGCAAAAGTGCTAATACTCTATCTGATTCTAAAAACATATTGTATTTATTAAGTCCTTCAATATTTACAAGTATATTATCAAAAGTTAACATAACTCCTTTTGGACTACCTGTTGTTCCTGATGTGTATAAAATTAATGCTACTGCATCTCTATCTGGTGATTCAATTATTCCATCATATTTACTTTCATCTATTTTAATTTCATCTACATTTATAATTTCTAAATTAAAATCTATATCTTTTACAGCTTCTATTGCCACATCTTTAGTATTATTAGAAACAAATATATATTTTGGTTTTGAATCTTCAATAAAATATTTAAATTCAGCTACTTTTGAAGCTGAGTCTAAACATACACACGTTCCCTTTTTGTCCCATACTCCTAAAAATGAAAAGAAAACTTCAGGTCTATTTTCTATAAAAATAACCACATTATCCTCTTTTTTTATATTTAATAAATCTCCATATGCTTTTGAAATTGAAATAAGTTCTATATATGAATATTCTTCTTCTTCATATATAATTGCTGTCTTATTTCTCGGTATTATAAACTCCAATTTTCCCCTCCTATTTCATTACAGGTGTTTTTTTTATAAATGAATTATACCATAATCTTATATTTTTTTCAATAATTCAAAAAAAAGAGAAGATTTAAATTTCTTCTCTTTTTAGACTATTTTGTTATTTTATTCTCTATTTCTTCCCTTGCAATTTTTACAATTTCTTCAATATTTTTATCTTTTGGATATATTTTATCAAGAATCGATATCTTCATTTTTCCTGATTTCATTTTTTCTCCATAAGGCATTAAATCATATGCACCATCTATTGCAAATGGAACTACTGGTATATTTAATTCCTTTGATAAAATTGCAAATGTCTTTTTAAACTCTTGAAGCTCTCCATCTCTTGTTCTTGCCCCTTCAGGGAATATAACTAAATTTTTACCTTCTTTTAAAACTTTTGCTGCAATTTGAAGAGTTTCTTTCAGATTTTTATTAACATCAACTAATATTATATTTGAATTTGAAGCTATATTTCTTTTTATAAAACTTTCAAAATGAATAGAAACAGCGATAAAATATGTATTTTCTAATTCTGATTTTGATAACATTTGTCCAAATGCAAAACCATCTATCATACTTTGATGATTTCCCACATATATTACTGGTGATGTATGCTCTAACTTTGATGTATCCTTTTCTAATTTTATATACTTTGAGAATACAGGTTTAAACAAAACTCTAAGAAATCCAATATATTTTGATGTTGGCATTTTTAAATCTACTGGTTCTGAAAGAATCTTATTCCAATTAATTTCTTGCTCTTCAAAATTTCCACCTTGTTCTCTTATATATTTACAAAGTTCTTCTACTGTTTTTATTCTTGAGAAATCCTCTTCGTGTATCTCTACACCAAAAGTATTCTCAACATAAGTTATTATCTCAACTATATCTAAAGAATCTAATCCTAAATCTATTTCTAAATGAGATTCTGGAATTATTTCAACTTCATCATGAAGAGTTAAAATAAACTTTGATAATGCTTTAAATTCATCTGTATCTACTTCTTTTGATGTTGAAACTTTTTTTACATTCTCTTTTTTTACAACATCATCATCTGAAAAATCTTTAGATAAAGATATTCCTTCAATTAAATCTTTTAACATGAATCTTCTCAATTTTCCTAATTTTGTTTTAGGAAGTTCCTCTTTTACAATTATTATATCTAATATTTTTCTATATTTAGGTGCTGTAACATTATATTTGTCTATAACTTCCCATTTTATAGCCTCTTTAGCATTAGCTATTTTTTTCTCTTCTAAAACTTTAAAATCTGGGTAAATTAGTGCAACTAAGTGATTATTATACTCTGTAACTGCAATTTCCTCAATTAATTTTGTTTCTTTCATTATTTCTGCTTCAACATCAGAAGGATTTATATTTTTACCATTAGATAAAACTATCATCTCTTTCTTTCTTCCAACAATTTTCAAATGATCTCCATCAAACTGACCTAAATCACCTGTATGAAACCATCCATCTTTATCTATTGCTTCTGCTGTTGCCTCTGGTTTGTTATAATATCCCTTCATAACATTTCTACCCTTTACTGAAATCTCACCATCAGTCTCTAATTTCACTGTTACTCCTGGTATAGTTATCCCCACTGTTCCTGGTATTATGTCATTTGGTCTATTAAAACATATAATTGGTGATGTTTCTGTAAGACCGTATCCTTCTAGCATTGCCATTCCAAATGTTTCAAAATCTTCAGCTACTTCTTGGTCAAGTTTAGCTCCTCCCGAAACTAGTATTCTTATATTCCCGCCAAAACCTTCGTGTATTTTTTTGAAAACTAATCTACTTAAAGCTGGACTTTTTATTTTTTTACAAAGATTAAACATTTTTAAACTTAATGAACTTGCCTTTATTTTTGCCATTATTCCTTTATGGAACATCTCCCAAATTCTTGGAACTCCAATCATTACACTAATTTTATATTTCTTAAGATTTCTTTTTATAGCCTCAGATGATAACTCCTCTAATATTACAACTAAGCAACCAAAATATAACGGCATTAACATACTTAAAACTAAAGGTAATACATGATGGAAAGGCAACATTGCAAGTATATTATCACTTTCTGTTACTAAATCTATCTCCTTTA
>NZ_CAMQYW010000108.1 GCF_947039425.1 uncultured Cetobacterium sp.
ATTTTTTATTCCTGATTCCTTTGCTGATATTGCTGCTGCTAAACCTGCTGGTCCTCCTCCAACAATTAGAAGTTGTGTATTTATAGGTTCTAAATATGCCACTGGCTGTTCTGGAGCTTTTGTTTTTATTGTTATTCTTCCATAATCTTTTCCTGCCTCTTTCATTGCAGAAGCAACAGCCCTTTTAACTCCGAGCGATGTGTAAGTCGCTCCTGAAACACTATCCACTATTGGACTTTGTGCCTTTAAGATTCTCTCTTTTATTATAGGAAATGCTCTTTTCATTACAGGAGCTGTTTCTTTATCTGAAATTACATTTAAATCAACTATTTTTTCTCCATCTGTTACAACATTCAATTTAATTTCCCCACCAAATCCATTTCCTTTAGCAATAAACTCCTTTTCTTTTGAATACGTCATCGTTGCTAAAGCTCCAACCATTAATAAAAATATTATTTTTTTATTCATTTCCCCTCCAAAATTGTTTTAATTGTCTCAATTATAAACAATACAAACTGTTTTGTAAATATTTTTTTGAAATTAAACTCACAATAAAGTATTTATAAAAAATAACATTTATTGATTTTTCCCTTGAAAACAATTATACTTTAAGTGGATAAATTAACTAAAAAATAACCAAAGGAGAAATTTATGAAAAATTTAAAAATCAATACTTCTTCAGCAGCTTATGAAGTTACTATTGGCTCAAATTCTGTAGAAAAAATTTCAGAATATACAGATAATTATGACAAAATTTTACTTTTCTCTAACAATAAAGTTGGAGATTTATATAAAAATAAACTTCTATCCCTTCTTCCTAAAAATAAGACCTTTTATTTTCAAATTAATGATGGAGAACAATATAAAAACATTAATTCAGCAATGGATATATATTCATTTTTAATAGATAAAAATTTTTCTAGAAACTCTTTAATTATATGTCTCGGTGGTGGAGTTATCTGTGATCTTGGTGGTTTTGTTGCTTCGACATTTATGAGAGGAATTGATTTCTTACAAATACCAACTTCTTTACTTGCTCAAGTTGATGCTAGTATCGGTGGAAAAGTAGCAATTAACCATCCCCTTGGAAAAAATTTAATTGGAGCTTTTAAACAACCTATTGGAGTTTTAATTGATACTAATTTTTTACATACACTTTCTAAAAAAGAATTTCAATCTGGAATGGGTGAAATTATAAAACATAGTATTCTTATAAAAGATAAAAGTTATTTTGATTTTTTATTTACTAATAGTAAAGATATTAAAAATTTAAATAGTAATTTTATAAATGAAGTTATTTATAAATCTTGTCTTATAAAAAAATCTTTTGTTGAAAATGATGAATTCGAAAAAGGTGACAGAGCTCTATTAAATTTAGGACATACTTATGGACACGCTCTTGAAAATCTATATAACTACCAACATATATCACATGGTAATGCCATTTCAAAAGGAATCATATTTGAACTATATCTTTCTAAAGAGTTAAACTTTGTTTCTCAAGATAAAATAGATTCAATAGAAACACTTTTTAAAAAATTTGATATAGATTCAACACCTATATTTATAGAAAATTCAATACTTTTAAACTTAATAAAAAATGACAAAAAAAATATTAATAATAACATTAATTTCATATTGCCTCACGATAGTTTTTGTGTAAATACCTCTGTTGACAGTGATCTAATTTTAAAAGTGAACTCTAATTTTAAAAATAATTTTCTTAAAGCTGTTATAGACATTGGAACCAACTCATGTAGATTATTTATTGCTCAAGTAAATAAAGAAAATAATGATTTAAAAATAATTACCCCTTTATATAAAGATTTAGGAATTTCAAAATTAGGAAAAAATTTAAATAATAGTGGTATTCTTTCTCAAAAATCCATAGATAAAACTTTTTCCATATTAAAAAGATTCAAAACAAAAGCTGAAAATATGGGTGTTAATGAAATTATTGCTTTTGCTACATCAGCTACTAGGGAAGCTAGTAATGGAGGATTATTTGTTGAGTCTATAAAAGCACAATTTAATATAGACACTGTTGTTATTCCTGGTGAAATAGAAGCTAAGCTTAGTTTTAATAGCAATTCTGTTCTTTACTCTGGTGAAATATTAACTCTTGATATTGGTGGAGGAAGCACAGAGATTACAATTGGTACTTCTAATGAAATATCTTATATTAAAAGTTTTCCTATTGGAGTTGTCAAATTAACAGAGATGTTTTTTAAAGAGGATAACTACTCTTTAGAAGCAATTAATTCAGCAAGTTGCTATTTAAAGGGATTCTTTAAAGAGATTTCTAAATTTAAAGATCAAAATTTTTCTATTATTGGAGTTGCTGGAAGTGTCACTACAAATGTTTCTGTTCTTAAATCAATGAAAAAATTTGAAGAGGATAAAATTGATAATTTTAATTTGACTTATACTAATTTAAAAGATAATTTAAACTTATTTCTTTCTCTCCCATTAAAAGAAAGAGAAAATATTATAGGATTAGAAGCTAATAGAGCAGATGTTATTATTTCTGGTAATATTATTCTTTTAACCATTCTTGATTTATTAAAGAAAAACTCTTTAATAGTGTCTACTAAAGACAATCTTGAAGGGGCTATGGTATTAAATATTTAATTGTTTTTTTATTCTTCAAATGATATAATTTTTTGTGCTTACATTTTATAAAAAACAACACAAGGAGGAACAATGAAACTTTTATTAGATAAATGCTCAATTGGTGGTTGAGCAAGCAAAATTGGACCGGAGGTCCTTTCTAATTTACTAAAAAACCTTCCAAGTGTGGAAGATAAAAATTTAATCGTAGGATTTGAAAAATCAGACGATGCTGCTATTTATCAATTAACTGATGATATAGCACTTATTCAAACATTAGACTTTTTTACACCTATGATAGATAACCCATATTTATTTGGACAAATTGCTGCTGCCAACTCTTTAAGTGATGTTTATGCTATGGGTGGAGAACCTAAAACAGCAATGAATATTGTTTGTTTTCCCGAAAAGGAAAATTTAGAAATTCTTGGAGAAATACTAAGAGGTGGAGCTGAAAAAATAATGGAATCTGGAGCTGTCCTAAGTGGTGGACACTCAATTCATGATCCTGCTATTAAATATGGACTTTCTGTTACTGGAATAGTTAATCCTAAAAAAATATTTAAAAATTATGGTTCTCAAGCAGGAGATATTTTAATAATAACAAAACCTTTAGGTACTGGAATTATTTCTACAGCTTCTAAAGTTGAAACTATAGCAGAAGATGTTAAAAATGAATGGATTAAACTTATGACTACATTAAATAAATATTCAGCTGAAATTATTAAAGAATATCCAGTTTCAGCATGTACTGATATTACTGGCTTTGGATTTTTAGGACATGCTTATGAAATGGCCTCAGCTTCTGAAAAAACTTTTGTATTAGAACAAGAGCTAATTCCATATATCAATGCTTCTAAAGAGTTTGCCAAAGAGTTCTACATAACATCAATGGGACAAAAAAATAGAAACTATTTAACTGATAAAATTGATATTTCCTCTGTTCCATTTTGTTTACAAGAGATAATGTTCGACCCTCAAACTTCTGGTGGCTTACTTTTCTCTATTCCAGGAAAATATAGTTCTGAGGTTATGAAAAAATTAAATGACTTGGATATTAAGTCATCTATTATAGGTACAGTTGAAGAGTTTAACAAAAAATCTATTATTGTAAGATAATTTAAGGAGAAATATGAAGACTAAACAGAATTTATTAAGAACCTTACCAAAAGTTGATAAATTAATTGACTCTCTTTTAGAAAAAGATTTTTTTAAAAACAAACCTTATAAAGAGGTTTATACTGCTGTTGAAGAAAGTATTACTTTTTTTAGAAAAGGTATTCTCAACGACACAATTATTAATTTTTCAGAAACAGATATGGAAAATAAAATTACTCAAATTCTCTCTAAAAATTTAGAATATAAATTTAAAAGAGTTATTAATGGTACTGGAACTATTTTACATACTAACCTAGGAAGAGCTTTATTTTCTGAAAATCTTTTAGATCATTTAAAACATTCTCTAAAAGGGTATAGTAATTTAGAATTCGACTTAGAAACAAGCAAAAGAGGAAGTCGTTATTCTCATATAGAAAACTTAATCGCTAAAGTTACTGGGGCTGAAGCTGCTCTTGTTGTCAATAATAATGCTGCTGCTGTTATGCTTTGTTTAAATGAATTTAGCAAAAATACTGAAGTTGTTATTTCAAGAGGAGAGCTTGTTGAAGTTGGTGGTTCTTTTAGAATTCCAGATATCATGGAACTATCAAATGCCAAGTTAATTGAAGTTGGAACTACTAATAGAACTCATCTTAAAGATTACGAAAAAGTAATAAACGAAAACACATCTATGTTATTAAAAGTTCATACTTCTAACTATCATATTTCTGGATTCACTACCTCTGTTTCAAATGAAGAGTTAGCTAATTTATCTAAAGAATATAATCTTATCTCTATGGAGGATCTGGGAAGTGGAGTTTTAATTGATTTTTCAAAATATGGTATAACAAAAGAACCTACAATTGCTGAATCTTTACAATCAGGAATGGATCTTGTTACTTTTAGTGGAGATAAACTTCTTGGTGGACCTCAATGTGGAGTTATTGTTGGTAAAAAAGAACTTATTAACCGTCTAAAGAAAAATCAGTTTTTAAGAGCTTTTAGAGTTTGTAAAATGACTATTTGTGCTCTTGAATTTATTTTTAAAGAATATATTGATGAAAAAGAAGTCGTTAAAAACAATCCTACTCTCAATAGAATTTTAGAAGATTCTAAAGTTACTTTTGAAAGAGCAGAAATTTTAAAATCACTTCTTGATTCTATTAATTTAAAAACTGAAATTATTGAAACAAAAGCTATTATTGGTGGCGGTTCTATGCCTAACGCTACAATTAAAAGCTTTGGTCTTGCTATTAAAGATATAGATGGAACAACTCTTGATAAGTTCTTTGCCACAGGAGATAATCCTATTATTGGTAGAGTTCAAAATAATGAATTTTTTATTGATTTAAAAACTATCCATAGTGATGAATATTCTATTATTTTCAATAAATTTAAAAAATATATTAACTGTGATTTTTAATGTGTAATATTGTAATTGGTACTGCTGGTCATATAGACCATGGTAAAACAACACTTATTAAAAATTTAACAAATATAGATACAGATACGCTTATTGAAGAGAAAAAAAGAGGAATCACAATAGATTTAGGGTTTGCTTATTTAACAATGCCCAATGGTAAAAAAATAAGTATTATTGATGTTCCTGGACATGAAAAATTTATAAAAAATATGATTGCAGGCTCAAAAGGAATAGACTTTGTTCTATTCCTTATTGCTTGTGATGATGGTATTATGCCTCAAACTATAGAACATAAAGAGATTTTAAAACTTATGAATATTAAACATGGAATTGTTATTCTTTCAAAAACTGATTTAGTTACAAAAGAAAAAATAAATATATTAAAAAATGAAATATCTACTTTTTTTAATGATAAATATTTTAATAATTTTCCTATTATAGAAACTTCATCTAAAAATCCAGAATCCTTTTCTAATCTATATAATATAATTATTTCTCAAATTAAAAAATTAAATATATCTAAAGTAAGTAAAGATTTTAAATTGGATATTGATAAATTTTATTCTATTAAAGGAGTAGGTACAGTTGTTAGTGGTACCTCTATTGGTTCTATTTCTAAAAATGATTTTTTAACTCTCTACCCACAAAATGTTAAAGTTAAAGTTAAAAATTTAGAAGTCCATGGTCAATCACGGGATTTTATTAAATATAGGACTCGATGTGCTATTAATATTTCAAATATAAATTCAAAAGATATTTCTCGTGGAAATTTTCTTAGTAATTTTAATAATTTTATACTCTCTAATATTTTCGATATCTCTTTTAAAGGTATAAACAATTCAATTCCTGCAA
>NZ_CAMQYW010000109.1 GCF_947039425.1 uncultured Cetobacterium sp.
GTAATAAGATTAGTGTCAAGTAGAGTATCTAAGTTTTGTTTAGCTTTAGCAGAAACTTCAACGAATTCAGTTTCTCCACCCCACTCAACAGAAACTAATCCATGTTCCATTAACTCTTGTTTAACTTTCATTGGGTTTGCGCCCTCTTTATCAATTTTGTTAACAGCAACAATAATAGGTACTCCTGCAGCTTTAGCATGAGAAAGTGCCTCTATAGTTTGTGGCATAACACCATCATCAGCAGCAACAACTAATATAGCAATATCAGTAACTTGTGCTCCTCTAGCTCTCATATCAGTGAAGGCCTCATGTCCTGGAGTATCTACGAAAGTTATTTTTCCAGTTGGTTTAGTTATTTGGTAAGCTCCGATTTTTTGAGTGATTCCTCCAGCTTCTCCATCAGCTACAGTAGTAGCTCTAATAGCATCTAATAAAGATGTTTTACCGTGGTCAACGTGTCCCATTATTGTAATTACAGGAGCTCTTTCAATTAAATCTTCATTTTTATCAGTAATTTCAAGATCAAATTTATCTCCGAAATCTAATTCTATTTCTTCTTCCATCTCAACTAAAGCATCATATTCTTCAGCTAACTCTTCAGCTTGCTCAAAAGAAATAGGACTGTTAATAGTAAGCATTAATCCTTTTAAGAATAATTTTTTTATAATTTCAGAACTACTAATTCCAAGTCTGTTAGCAAAATCTCCAAGAGTGATGTCACCTTTAACTTTGATTATTTTCATTCCATCTTCTTCTATTACTTCAGGACCAGCTTCAACTTTTTTAACTACAAAGTCAGCTCTTCTACCTTTTTTCTTTTTCTTTGATTTATCACTATTATTATTATTTTTCTTTTTTCTTCCTGATTGTTCCACTTCTTGAAGCTCGTCATTCTCTTTAATTTCATTGTTTTTTACCATTGTTTCCTCCTTAAGTTGATTTTTTCAGAAACAACTTTATCATTTAACAAAGAAAGTATCAAATTAGTTAAGAATTTAGTCAATCAATCCTCTTGCAATTTTTTTATTTTTAACTGCAATAACATTTACTTCATCCTTTTTAAAAATTTCACCTAATTGAAATTTATTTCCATAGTGAACATAAGAAATATTTAATTCTTTTGCTTTAGCAATTAATTTCTTATCATTTTTTTCACTGATATCTTCAGCAATTATTAGAAAATGGATATGATCTAAATCTTCCATAACCATATTAATTCCAAATGCTAGATGATCGGAATTCTTCATTGCTTTTAAAATATTTAAGTAATCTTTAGATTGTTTCTTTAAAAGATTAACCATAGCAAGAAGGTCTTCTATTCTTAGGTTGTATTTTTTATTTTTTGAAATTCTTTGGATACATTCATGAGTTTTACAAACATAGATTGATCTAGTTTGCATCTTTTGTTTTTCATCAAACGAATAGTTGCTTTCACTAATTTTAGCGATTCTGAATAAATCTTTTTTATCTTTTTTTTCTCTACAAACAACACATGTTCTTTCTGGAGTATGATTATCCATTTTGTTCCTCGTTATTAATAACTTCAGTTGTATTTGAGTTATCAACAGTTTTAATATCAACTCTCATACCAGTTAGTTTAGCTGCAAGTCTTGCATTTTGACCATTTTTACCAATAGCTAATGAAAGTTGTGAATTGTCAACTAATACTCTAGCAGTAGATCCATCTTCAAGAACTTCAACACTGATAACTTTAGCTGGGCTAAGTACAGCAGAAACAAACTCTTGAACAGATTCTTTCCAAACAACAATATCAATTTTTTCTCCATTTAATTCGTTAACAATATTTCTTATTCTAAGACCTTTTTGTCCGATACAAGCTCCAACAGTATCAATATTTTCATCTGCAGAGTAAACAGCAACTTTAGCTCTAGAACCAGCTTCTCTTGCAACAGATTTAATTTCAATAACTCCTTCTGAAATTTCAGGAATTTCAAGTTCAAATAACTTTCTTAAAAGTCCTTCATTTTTTCTAGAAATTATTATTTTAGGGAATTTGTTTGTTTTTTCAACTTCAGCAACATAAACTTTTATTCTTTCTCCAACTCTATAAACATCTGAAGGTGATTGTTCAGCTGTTGCTAATATCGCTTCGCATCCGTCAAATTCAATGAAAATGTTTCTCTTTTCATCTATTCTTCTAATAACTCCACTCATAATATCATGCTCTTTATCTTTGAATTTGTCAAAAATATTCTGTCTTTCAGCTTCTCTAACTTTTTGAATAACAATTTGCTTTCCATTTTGAATAGCATTTCTTCTGAATTCTTCACAATTAACATTAAGTTTGATAACGTCACCTAACTTAGCTCTTTTGTGTCCTTCTTCATAAGCATCTTCTAATGAAATCTCAAGAGCAGCATCATACAAATCAGCAGCAGTAACAACTGTTTTAATTTCATGAACCTTAACTTCTCCTGTATTTCTATTAATTTCAACCTCTACATTTTCTTCTTCACCATAATGCTTTTTATAAGCAGCTAACATAGCTTGCTCAACAGCCTCAAGAAGACTTTCTTTATCAATACCTTTCTCTTTTTCTAATTGCTCAAGAGCCTCAAGAAAGATTTTTCCATCTTTTGTTTTCATTAATAATCCTCCTAACTAATTAAATATCACTAAAATCAAAAACGATATTTGCTTTTTTAATCTCTTTAAAAGGGATTTCAACAATATCTCCTTTGATATCAAGATAAATATTTTCATTTTCAAATTTTGTAAGAACTCCTTCAAAGTTTTTACAATTATCAATCTTATGCTTTAAACTAATTTTTATTTTTTCTCCAGAAAATCTAATAAAATCTTTTTCATATTTTAAAGATCTTTCAACACCAGGTGATGAAATTTCTAAGAAAAATTTGTGTGGTATTAGTAAATCAATTGCTTCATCAATATCTCCGCTTAAAGATCCACAATCCTCTAAGAAAATATCTCCGTTTTCTTTTTCAATGAAAACACGAACATAAAGGTACCCACCTTCTTGTACATATTCTAAATCTACAAGTTGAAGATCTTTCTTTTCAACAGCAGGAATAACAATTTTCTCTATTTTTAATAGAGTTTCTTCCATTTCTCTTTTATCCATTCTTAACATAGTTTTCACCTCTTTCCTACCTAAACTATAAAGAAAGAGTGGGTTTTCCCCACTCTTGTCAGCTCTAGTATAAATTATCCACTAAAATTATAGCATATATAACAAGAAAAATCAATTAAATAGTAATATAAATTGACATATATATTAATGTAGGAAAATGATTTTTTATAGGGAGGAATGGGGGTAATGATATATTATTTCAATTCATAAATTTTATTCTATATATATTTATTATTTAGGTTGTTTTTTTTTGATACGTAGTGTATAAATATAACTATAAAAGTTTGTTTTTGTTATAGTAAAAATTTAGAGAGGTGTTATTTTCAATGAAAAATGGAAAAAAAGTAGTAATTGGTGTTATTGGATCAGACTGTCATGCAGTAGGAAATAAAATAATTCATCATGTTTTAGAAACAAGTGGATTTGAAGTAATCAATATTGGAGTATTATCTCCACAAGTTGATTTTATTAATGCTGCAGTAGAAACACAAGCAGATGCTATTATTGTTTCATCTCTATATGGACATGGAGAATTAGATTGTCAAGGTATGAGAGACAAGTGTGAAGAAGCTGGCCTTAAAGACATAATTCTTTATGTTGGTGGAAATATTGTTGTAGGAAAACAAGTTTGGAATGAGGTTGAGTCAAGATTTAAAGCTATGGGATTCAATAGAGTTTATAGACCAGGAACTCCAATCGAGTTAACAACTGAAGATTTAAAATTAGATTTAGGAATTTAATTAATAAAAAAATAAAGAAAAGAGATGGTTTCAATGAAGTGTTATCTTACAATTGACTTTGGAAGTACGTATACAAAGTTAACTGCAATAGATGTTGAAGGAGAAAGAATTCTTGCAACAGCAAAAGATATAACAACAGTTGAAGATGATATTATGATTGGTTTTAATAATGCTTATGAAAAACTTGTACAAGAGATAGAGAAAGAAATATCAATCTCTTGTATAGAGTTTGAAAATAAAATCGCATGTTCTTCAGCTGCTGGTGGATTAAAAATGGTTGCTATAGGATTAGTTCCTGAGTTGACAGCTGAGGCAGCAAAAAAAGCTGCTTTAGGTGCAGGAGCAAGAGTTATGAAAACATACTCTTATGAATTGAATTCGAAAGAGATGGAAGAGATAAAGAATGCTCAGGTAGATATAATTTTATTAGCTGGTGGAACAGATGGTGGAAATAAAGATTGTATAATTCATAATGCAAAATTAATAGCAAAACACAAAATAAGTGTTCCAGTTATAGTAGCGGGGAATAAAGCTGCTTCAGATGAAGTAGAAGATATATTAAAAGAAGCAGGAATAGATTATTACATGGCAGAGAATGTAATGCCAAAAATAAATAAATTAGATGTTGAACCGGCAAGAGAAGAGATAAGAAAAGTATTTATGAATAAAATAATAGAAGCTAAAGGAATGAAAAAAGCGGAAAACTTTATAAGTGGAATTCTTATGCCAACTCCTGCAGCAGTTTTAAAAGCGGCAGAAGTTTTATCAGCTGGAACAGATGATGAAGATGGAATTGGAGATTTAATAATTGTAGATATTGGAGGAGCAACAACTGATATTCATTCAATAGGAAAAGGAGATCCAACTCAAGCAGGAGTCATGATAAAAGGATTAGAAGATCCTTTCGCTAAAAGAACTGTTGAGGGAGATTTGGGGATGAGATATTCGTCTCTATCTTTACTAGAAGCTGCTGGTACAAGAAAAATAAGGAATTATTTAAAAGATACAGAGAGAAAATGGGATGTAAAAGGCCTATGTAAATATAGACATGATAATATAAGAATGGTTCCAAAATCAGAAGAGGAACTATTATTTGATGAAGCAATGGCAAAAGCTGCCACAGAGCTTTCAATGACGAGACACTGTGGTATTTTAGAGTGTATTTATACACCAATGGGAACAATGTATAATCAAATAGGAAAAGATTTGTTAAAAGCTCCATATATTATTGGAACAGGTGGAGTAATTGTTCATAGTATGAATCCAAAGGAGATACTAGAAGCTGGAAGATTTAATCCAGAAGAACCAATTTATTTAAAACCGAAGAATCCTAAATTTATGGTAGATAAAACATATATTTTATCATCAATGGGATTGTTAGCACAAGAAAATCCCGATTTAGCAGTAAAAATAATGAAAAAATATTTAATCCAATTGTAGTTTTAGGGAGGAAAAAACAAATGAAATTAAAATTTACTAAATGGACTGATGAAGAGTTCTTTAAAATAAGAGAAGAAGTATTAAACCAATGGCCTACAGGTAAAGAAGTAGATTTAGAAGAAGCTGTAGCTTATCATAAAGCATTACCAGAATCTAAGAATTTTGCTAAAAAATTAATAGATGCTAAAAATAAAAAAATAACATTAGCACAACCAAGAGCAGGAGTTGCTTTAATTGATCAACAAATAGAATTATTAAACTTTTTAGATACAGAAGGTGGAGCAGATTTTTTACCTTCAACAATAGATTCATACACAAGACAGAATAAATATGAAAATTGTCAAAAAGGAATAGAGGAATCTAAAAAAGCTGGAAGATCATTATTAAATGGATTTCCAGGTGTAAATCACGGAGTTAAAGGTTGTAGAGAGGTTGTTGAAGCTGTAAACTTACCATTACAATTAAGACATGGAACTCCTGATGCAAGATTATTATCTGAGATAATGATTGCAGCTGGATATACATCAAATGAGGGTGGAGGAATTTCTTATAACATTCCTTATGCTAAATCAGTAAGTCTTGAGCAAACTATGATTGACTGGCAATATATTGATAGATTAACTGGATGGTATGAAGAGCAAGGTGTTTCTATAAATAGAGAACCATTTGGTCCATTAACTGGAAC
>NZ_CAMQYW010000110.1 GCF_947039425.1 uncultured Cetobacterium sp.
CTAAAAATGCAGCAGCTTTAGAAGCAATAACTAAACTTATACTAGCTCTTGGTGATGCACCACAAGCTATATATTCTGAGCTCTCTCTAGTTTTAAATATAATTTCTAAAATATATTTTTTTAATTTATCATCTATGTGAACTTTTTTTATTAATTCTTTAATCTCCTCTAAATCTTCAAAGGAAACTATTCTTTTTATTTGAATATTATCAAACTCTTTTTCTCCTGTTAATAAATTTAATATTTCTAGTTCCTCTTCCATAGTTGGATACTCTATTTTAACTTTCATTAAAAATCTGTCTTGTTGTGCTTCTGGAAGAGGATATGTTCCATCTTGCTCTATTGGATTTTGTGTTGCTAGCACTATAAAAGGTCTATCTAATTTAAATGTTTCATTAGCTATCGTTACTTGCTTTTCTTGCATTGCTTCAAGAAGAGCTGATTGAACTTTTGCTGGAGCTCTATTAATCTCATCTGCTAATAAAATATTTGTAAAAATTGGTCCTTTTTTAATATGAAAATCACCTGTTTTTTCATTATACATCTCTGTTCCAACAATATCACTAGGTAACAAGTCTGGAGTAAACTGTATTCTAGCAAATTTAAGTCCTAATGTTTCTGCTATTGTATTTACAGTTAACGATTTAGCTAGTCCTGGAAGACCCTCTAAAAGAATATGATTTCCTGTTAAAATTCCTATTAAGATTTTTTCTACCATATTTTTTTGACCTATAACCTTTTTAGAAATTTCTTCTTTAAGTATATTAATTCTTTCCATAATTTCCTCCTGATTTTTTCTAATAGAATATAAAAAAACTTCCAGCATATTTGACGTAAAAATATGCTAAGAAGTTTTTATTTTTTATTATTTTGAGATATTTTCTCCTGCTCTTTTACCAAAAACAATTATCTCTGTTATTGCATTTCCACCAAGTCTATTTGTTCCATGTAAACCTCCAACAATTTCACCTGCTGCATATAATCCATCTATTAGAGAACCATCCTCTCTTTCAACTTGATTCTCTCTATTAACTTTTAATCCACCCATTGTATGATGAACTGCTGGAGCCACTCCTTGAATATAAAATGGACCATTTTCTATGCTTACTAATGTTCCTCTTCTATTAAAATCTTCATCTTTTTTATTAGAAACAAAACCATTATATCTTTCTATTGTTTTCATAAAATCTTTAACATTAATATTAAAGAAATTTGCACACTCTTCTAATGTATCACATTTTCTAAACAATTTAGATTTTTCTAATCTTTCAACCTCTTGAGTATTTTTTGAAACATAATTAGTTATATTTTCTATTTCTTGTCCCCATACAAGATACCCAATTCCATTAGTTTGTTCTAAAATACCTTCTGATACTACATCTCTTCTTTCTAACTCTTCTACAAAACGATTTCCTTCTTTATTTACAAGTATTGCACCATCAAATCTAGAACCACCCACATGAGATAACTCTCCTGTTTCTGGATTAGATATTGGGAAAGTTTGAATATAATCCATTTGAATAAATTTAGCATCTAAAGCTTCACTCATTAAATGTCCATCTCCTGTTATTCCACTCATATTTGTTGTTTTATATCTTTCGTCTAATTTAGGATTATATTTTTTTCTTAACTCAATATTTCCACTAAATCCACCTGTTGCTAATATCACTCCCTTTGAAGCCATAAATTTAACAGTTGTATTTTCTACCTTTGCAATAACACCAGTTACTTTATTATTTTCATCAGTTAATAAACTTTCACAAGTAACACCAGTTCTAATCTCTACTCCTTGAAGAAGAGCTTTTGCTCTTAATTTTCCAATTAGCTCTATTCCATACTTACCACTAAATACAGCTGCTCTTGGAACGCTGTGTCCACCAAAATGTATTAATTCATCTTTAAATGAAACCTTTACATAATCTTTTAGCCATCTGTAAGCAGGAAGAGCTTCCTCTACAAAAATATCTAACATTTCACTAGAACTTTCTTTATCTCCACCAATATATATATCATTTCTATATAATTCTTTAGAATCTTTTATTCCTTTTTCTATTTGAGTATCATTTTCTGGAATATTTATTCCACCCATAGATATTAGAGTATTTCCTCCAATAGATGACATTTTTTCCAACACAACAACTTTTAACCCCTTACTTGAAGCAGCTATAGCTGCTGATAATCCAGCTCCTCCAGCTCCAGCGATTACCACATCAAATTTTTCTATTGGCTTTAATATAGTTTTCGTTTTTCCATTTCCTATTTTTTCTAAATTTTCAGCTTCTAACATTTGAATCTCTAATTTTTCACTATTAGCACCTGCATTAATAAGAGCATTTTTTACAGACTCTCTTATCCCTCTAGAACTCATAGAACATCCTGAAACATTTGGAACTAATATTGAATTAGTTTTTACTATTAAATTGGGAATATTTTCAAAAGCTGGGTCTGATATAAATTTAGTTTCATTATGAGAAATTATCTCTAAATTAACAACTTTATTATCTTCAATAGTTACCTCAGTAATTAAATCTCCTCCATAACCCTTTCCTGTTCCTTGAAATTTACCATTTGTCATCATTTTCTCTTTGTCACTCTCCCTTTTGTCTATAGGTATTTGAATCTCTGTTATATATTCATATTTATTTTGCGTTAAAAATGAATTTATAATTTCTATTTCATAAACAATACCCAAAACACTTATATTATTTTCCTCTATATATTCAACTATTTTTTCTAAAGCTTTCTTTCTATTACTACCTCTATATCTTATAGTTATATACTCTCCCATGGGAATAGTATCAACTTTTTCTAGAAACTCTTTCTCTTTAAAAAGTAAAAATGAACTTTTTTCATTTGGAGTTTCTTTTAACTCTTTTAAACACATACTTTTTCCCAAATAAGCATTTCCACAATTTACTGAGGATTCAATAATATTATAAATATCTATAAAAGATATGTTTAATTTTGAATTTCCTATTTCATCTAAGTTATATGAGTGTCTTATTGCAAAATTCTTCAATATTATTTTATCAACCTCATTATAACTAAACTCATCAACAATTAGCTGTAACTTTTTTTTATTTTCTTTTAATTCAAGAATTTTATTATCCATTTCTATAATTTTATTCTTATACTGCTTTAAAAAGTTTTTCATATCTCTATTATTTTTCTCATCAAACTTTCTTTTTATCTCTTCTAAAGTGAATCCACTATTTTTTAAGGAAACTATATTTTGTAATTTTAATATTTGATACTCACTATAATATCTATATCCATTGCTTGGATTTACATAGTCTGGCTTTAAAACCTCATGCTCATCATAATGTCTTAAGGCTTTATGAGATAACCCAGAAATTTTTGAAATTTCTCCTATTGAATACAATTTTTTTTCCATAATTCACCTCACATATTATAATATTCTATTCCCTTAGGGGAGTGTCAATATTACATTATAACTTTTTATTTAAAAAAAACAAAATTTTATGTTATTATTATAATGGATGTTTATTATTTATAATAGGAGAGGGAATAAATGAAGAAAATTATTTTAATTATTTTTACTTTAATGTCAACATTTCTATTTACAAAAAATATAACAACAAAACAAGTTAAAGAAAATCTAAATAAAAAAAATTGGGTTATAATAGATACTAGATCTAGTGACTCTTTTAATGGGTGGATGCTTGAAGGAGCTAAACGTGAAGGCCATATTAAAGGAGCTACTGATTTCTCAGCCAATTGGTTAAGAAAACAACACTTAACTAAAAAAGATTTACAACTTTTAGACAAAAGATTAATAGAAAAAAATATTAATAAAAATACTAATGTTGTTTTATATGATTTTTCTGGAAAAGACTCTGCTCTTGTTGAAAAATATTTAAAAGAAAAAGGCATAAAAAATATTTATACTTACAATGGAAAAGAATGGATTAATAATACTAATTTACCTATGGAAAAATTTGAAAATTATCAAATGTTAGTTCCTCCAATTTGGGTAGATCAATTAGTTAAAGGTAACAAACCAAAAAGTTATAATGGAAATGGATATAAAGTTTTTGAAGTGTCATGGGGACCTATTAATGATGCTTTATCTTATATAAGAGCTCATATTAAAGGAGCTGTACATATAAATACAAATGAAATAGAGCATGCTCCAAACTGGAGTGTTAACAGTGATTCTAAATTAATTGATTTTGCTAAAAATAACGGAATAAATATTAATGATACTATTATTTTATATGGTGAAGATGTAATGGCTTCTTATAGAGTAGCTATGATTTTAAGATATATTGGGGTAAAGGATGTTAAAATTATCAATGGAGGAACTCAGGCTCTAATAAGAGATAACATTCCAATGGAAAGAGGAATCGTTGATAAAGAGTCTACTAAAAATATTGGTACTAACAAAATCGTTAATAAATATATTATTGATGATATGGAAACTGCTAAAAAAATTCTTAAAAATAAAAATAAACAGCTTATCGATATTAGATCTTGGAATGAATATATTGGAAAAATATCTGGATACTCTTATATGGATAGAAAAGGAAGACCTACTGGTTCTATTTGGGGAAATTCTGGAACTACAGCTAACTCTTTAGAATCATATAGAAATATTGATGATACTATGAGAAATCCCAATGAAATTTTAGCTCTTTGGCAAAATTTAAACGTTGATACGAATAAACAAATGACTTTTTTCTGTGGATCAGGATGGCGTGCTGCCGAAGTCTATATTTATTCAAAAGTTCTAGGAATAAAAAATAGTTCTGTTTATTCTAATGGATGGATGGAATGGAGTTGCCATAAAGAAAATCCAATAACAGTTGAAAAATAAATATATATATTTTACCTTCTTAGCTATTAATTTGTATAATTAAATTAATAAACTGAGGAGGTTTTTTTATGGATGCAGTAAAGTCTCAAATAGAGCTGCCTATATTGTTTTAGGAATAGATTTAGAAGGAAAAAAAGCTATTTTAGAAAAAAGTACCATTAAAATACTTAATCTAAAATAGCCTATTTGAACATTTAAAATTTGATAGCTAAGAAGTGAATTTACACTAAATTTGGGATACTCCCTATTTTTAACAATTCAATTACTTTATTTTCAGGAATAGGTTTTGAAAAAAGATACCCTTGAATAAAATCAACATTCATTTTTTTTAAGATATCTAGTTCTTCAGTTGTTTCTACTCCCTCTGCTACTATTTTTAAATTTAAAGCATGAGCTGTATCTACACACAATTTAACCAGTGTCTTATACTCATCAGAATCTTTCATCCCCCAAATAAAGTTTTTATCAAGTTTTATATTAGTTAATGGTAATTTTACCAAATAACAAAATGATGAATATCCTGTTCCAAAATCATCTAAAGATATTGTTATCCCAATATCTTTTAATTCTTTTATTTTTAATAAATTTTCCTCTATATTTTTTAATAAAACTGTTTCTGTTATTTCTATTCCAACAATTTTAGGATCAACATCTATTTTATTTAAAATCTTTTTTATATTTTTAACAAAATTACTTTTCATTATTTGAAGAGCAGATATATTTACAGAAATAACTATCTTATTTTCTCTAAATATATTTATCTTCTTACTAAAAGAAAACGCTTCTTCTAAAATGAAATCTCCAATATCATCAATTAATGTTGTTTTTTCTATAATACTTATAATATTAATTATAGGAATTTTCTTATATTTTTCATTATTCCATCGTAATAAGGATTCAAAACCAAATAATTGTCCTTGAGTATTATACTGTGCTTGATAATGTAATGTTAACTCCTTTTTTTCCAATGCATTTTTCAAATCATTTTCTATTTCTTCATCAAAACACCTTTGTTTATCTAAAGCTTTATTATAAAATACATATTGATTTTTACCTTGTTCTTTAGCTTTATATAAAGCCAGATCAGATCGGAAGA
>NZ_CAMQYW010000111.1 GCF_947039425.1 uncultured Cetobacterium sp.
GTAGAATCTTTTAAAAAATTAAAATTATTTATTAATTTTTTATCTACTAATTCTAAAAATGCTTTTTCTAAAGTTTTTATAGTTTGTACTATATTTTTTTTCTCATATTTCAAAGGAATTCTTTTTATTAAAAAAATTGTATCTAATTTTAAATATAAATTATCAAATCTCAATTTTTCCACAAGCATATAAATAGTTCTTGCTGTACTAGATTCAATTTCAAGTAACGTATCTCCATTATATACCATGTATCCTTTTTGAATTATATTTTTATAGAAATGGTCAGAAAACTCTATCTCATAAAGCACTTTTATCCTTTTATCTATTATTATTTCTCTATATTTTTTATTTTCTTTTTTTGATAATGTTATTGTTCTTATATTAAAAATTGAAGTTTCAACTTTTTCTCCAAGCACGCCTTTAGATTCACTAGAATAAAGAGTATTTTTAAAAACATAGTTTGAACTTGCTAATCTTGATAATGATTTTGCCACAACAGAGTTATATTTAGTTGTTGTAAAATTAACTTTATTTTTTAATTCAATTGCACTAATAATAAATTTTTTAGGCATTCCTTTTTCTTTCATTATTTGCATAAGTGCTATAAAAATTTTTTCTTCTGTTTCTCCTGGAATATAATCTCCTGCTTGAGGAGTAACAGTTATATACGTATCTCTATTTTTATTAAAAAAATAAGTTACAACCTGATTTACTTTTCTTTTTTTATTTTTTGAAAATATAGGAAATTGAATTAAATTTAAATCCATTCTTATTAAAGCTTTATTTTTTATAAAATTTTCATCAACATAAATATTTTCTTCTACTATTTCTGTTTCAGGTGTATCTATAGTTTCTTCCCACCAAGAATTACTTTTTATTACATTTTTAGACATTTTAATTCCTCCAATGAAACTATATCTTTATATTTTTTCAATACTTATTAGGGACATATACTTTTAAAAAAACAAGGTTTTTCACCTGAAACTAGCTGTCCCTAATAAGTATTTTTATATAATATCATTGTTTTTTGCAAAAAACAAGGAATTTATATGTCCCTTATAAGGAAATTTAAAACTACCTGTTCCTAATAAGTAAACTAACTGTCCCTAATAAGTAAACTAACTGTCCCTAATAAGTAAACTAACTGTCCCTAATAAGGATTTTTTTCAACCCTATAAACATCAATAAAATCAAGGGCTAAACATATGTTTTTTGCTCTTTTTTTTTGTACATAACAATATAAACAATATTTACAATATAAACAACTATATACAATGTAAAAAAATTCAATTGCAATGTTTTAAAAATTAAAGTATACTAAAAAATTATTATGTATTAAATATTAAAATAACAAAAGGATAAACAATGAAAAAAATAAGTATTATTATTCCTGCATATAATTGTGAAAGAACAATTGAAAAAACAATAAATTCAGTTTTAAACCAATCAATTAAAAATATAGAAATTATAATAATTGATGATGGATCAACTGATCAAACATCTAGAATCTGTAAAAATTACCAAAATCAAATAAATTATATCAAAACAATAAATCAAGGATGTAGTCAAGCTAGAAACTTAGGCATAATAAATTCTACTAGTGAATATCTTTATTTTTTAGATTCTGATGATTGGCTAGATTCAAATTTATTAGAAAATATGTATAATAAAGCAACTAAAAAAAAATTAGATATTGTTATTTGTGGGATAAGAAAAATAAATGAAAATTTTAAAGAATTATCAAAAATACATCCTCAAATCAATTTAAATACAAATGCAGATTATTTCTCATCTCCATGTAATAAATTATATAAAAAATCTTTATTTAAAAATAAAGATTTATTTTTTACAAAAGATATTTTTTGTGGAGAAGATTTACTTTTTAATTTTAAACTATTTACTCAAACATCTTCTATTGGAATAGAAAAAAAATATTTTTACAATTACTATATGAATTTAAATTCTACATCAAATAATTATAAAAATAGAATTGATATTTATAAAGTATTAAAAGAAATGATTAATTTTTCTAAAAAATATCATATATATGATACAATGTTTTATGAAATTCAAAATTGTTATAAATATCATGGAATAGCATATCCTTACGATGTTTTACAAAAATTAAAATTAAATAACAATAAAGATTTTAAAAATTTAAGAAAAGAAATAGAACTACATATAAAATCATTTAAATTCTTAGAAAATTTTTCTATAAAATTTTATCATTTTTATAGAAAATTTAGATTAAAAATGATTTTTTTAAAAAAGTACATAAAGGGAAGGTAAAATGAAAAAAATTTTAATAAAAGCTTATGCTCAAATAAATTTAGGAGATGATCTTTTTATAAAAATGCTATGTGAAAGATATCCAGATGTTGACTTTTATATTTTTACAACAGAAAGATATACTAAGTTAGATGGATTAAAATTGAACAATTTATATATAAAATATAATGATAATTATTATAAAAAAATTATCATGAAAATAGGAAATTATTTAAATATACCAAATTTATTAGAGGATAATTTTAGTAAAAATATAACAGGAGTTGTAAATATTGGTGGATCAATATTTATTGAAAATAATTTTTCTCAAGAGGATTATTTAATAAGATCTAGGAATTTAAAATTTGGAAAAAATTATTTTATTTTAGGCTCTAATTTTGGACCATATAAAAGTGAAAAATTTAAAAAAGATTATGAGAAATTTTTTGAAAATTGTAGAGATGTTTGTTTTAGAGATAGCAACTCTTATGAAATGTTTAAAAGTATTTCAACAGTAAGACAAGGTCAAGATATTGTTTTTTCTTTAGATACAGATGATATAATAGAAAATATAGAAAATGATTATAATTTAATATCAGTTATTTTACCTTCGAAAAGAAAAGAATTGAAGCAAATGGAAAGTGAATATTTTGCAACAATGAAAAGATTTCTAATTGAAAGTGCTAAAAATAATGAAAAAACTAAACTTATGTCTTTTTGTAAAGATGAAGGTGATGAAATCGCAATTAGTAAGATATTATCTATGATTCCTAATGAATATCATAAAAAAATATCAGTTTATTATTATAGAGGGAATCTAAACGAAGCTTTAAGTATTATTAAAAGTGCCAAAACAATTGTTGCAACTAGATTTCATGCTATGATTTTAGGATTTGTATTTAATAAGCCTGTATTTCCTATTTGTTATAGTGAAAAAATGATAAATGTTTTAAAAGATTTAGAATTTAAAGAAAATTTTGTTTCTTTTAATAAAATTGCTAAATTTAGTTATGAAAAACTTTTAGAAAATAAACCATTAGATGAAAGTATGTTATTTAAAGCAAAAAAAGGTGGAGAAAAACATTTTGATATTTTAGATGAATTTTTAAATAATTAATGGTGATAATTAATGAAAATAAATGAATTAAAAATTGGAAGTTTTTTAGCAATGATAATATTAGGAGTAAGTTCTATTATTCAAATCTTTTATACACCATATTATATTGATTATCTAGGTGTTAGAGATTATGGAATAAACTCATTAGTTCAGTCTATTATGGGATATATGAGTATGCTAAATTTAGGACTTGGAAATGCAATGCTTCGTTATACTATAAAATATAGAAATACTGGAAAAAATGATGAAGAAAAATATTTAAATGGGATGTTTTTAATAATTTTTCTTTGTTTAATGGTAATAGGAATGATTTTAGGAGCTTTAGTATATATAAAAATGCCTATATTTTTTAAAAATAATTTTACAAATATGGAACTTTTAAAAACTAGAAAAATTTTTATTATTATGTGTGTAAATTTGTTACTATCTTTTCCTATGGGAGTTTTTTCTACTGCTATCACTTCTAGAGAAAAATTTATCTTTCAAAGAGGAATTAAACTTTTTATTATAATTTTATCTCCTATTATAGGTATTTTTCTTATGAAAAATGGATATGGTTTAGTTGAAGTAACTATTTCTACTGTAGTTTTATCAATAGGAAATATGATTTTTGATTTTTTCTATTCAATAAAATTAGGATTTAAAATTAGTTTTTCTAAATTTGATTTTAAAATTTTAAAAGAAATTGGAATTTATTCTTTTTTTATTTTTTTAAATGTTTTAATTGATCAGATTTATTGGGGAACAGATAGGATAATCATTGGAAAATATAAGGGTGTTGAAGAGGTTGCCATTTATTCAATAGGTTCAATCTTTAATACTATGTATATGGGATTTGCCTCTGCTATATCTGGAGTTTTAGCTCCTAGAATAAATAAATTAGTAAGTGAAGATAAGGAAGCTGATGCTTATAATTTGTTTTTAAAAGTTGGAAAAATTCAATTTTTAATACTTGCTTTAATTTCTTCTGGGTTTATTTTTTTCGGAAAAGAATTTATAGAATTATGGGTGGGAAAAAAATATTTTGAATCTTATTATATTGCACTTTGGATAATGATTCCATTGACAATTCCTTTGATTCAAAGTACAGGAATTGTTATAATGCAGGCAAAAAATAAACATCAATTTAGGTCTGTTGTTTATTTTATTATAGCTGTTTTAAATATTTCTATGAGTATTTTTTTAGTAAAAAAAATAGGTGGTTTAGGTTGTGCTGTAGCAACTGGAATTTCATTTATATTTGGGCAGATTATCATAATGAATATTTATTATCATAAAATCTTAAAAATGAATATGATATTATTTTGGAAAGAAATTTTAAAATTAAGTATTCCAGTTTTAATTGCAAGTATAGTTGGAATATTTTTAAATAGATATCTTGTTAATGTAAATTACATAAACTTTTTAATAAAAATATTAATTTATACAATTATTTATATTTTAATAACATATATTTTCAGAAAAAGAATTCAGGAGTAAACCATTATTTGGTTTATTCCTTTTTTATTTTATTTAACCTAAAATCAGATATAATGTATATTTTTTTCACGTAAGTGTTGACTTTTTTTTGGAAAAGGAGTATAAATGTTGTATAAGTTGTGAAAATGTTGTGAAATGTGAAAAAAGGAGAACATATGTTAGCAATTCAAAGAATAAAAGAAATAGAAAATATTTTAAATGAAAAAGGGAATGTTGTAATAAGTTCTTTAAGTAAGCTTTTTAAAGTTTCAGAAGAAACTATTAGAAGAGATTTAGATAAATTAGAAAAAATAATATTTTAAAAAGAGTAAGAGGAGGAGCATATTTACAATCAGATTCAGATAAGCAAGTTCCTCTTGAAATTAGAGAACAAATATATTTAACGGAAAAACAAAAAATAGCCGATAAATGTATGGAATTTATAAATGATGGAGATACTGTAATGATTGATAGTAGCACAACTGCTCTTTATGTTGCTCAAAATATAAATATACATAAAAAGAAAGTTACTGTAATTACTAACTCAATTAAAACAGTAGAGGAGTTGCAAGACTCAAAGTGGGTTAAAATTATATGTATTGGTGGAAGTTTAAGAAAAACAACAAAATCTTTTAGTGGAACACAAGCATTATTCCAATTGAGTAATTTATATGCTAATAAAGCCTTTATAAGCTGTACTGCAATTCATAATAAATTTGGAGTAACAGACGATAGTGAAAGAGAGGGAGAAATTAGAAAAAAAATGTTATTAAATTCAGAGAAAGTATTTTTAATAGCAGATAAAACAAAATTTGATGATTTAGAATCTCACTTAATTGCTAAATTAGATGAAGTTGACTATATTATAACAGAACAAGAGTTATCAAAAGAATGGGAAGAAGATTTAAAAGAAAATAAAGTAAAACTTATATACGCTTAAATAGGAGGCTTACATGGAAAACTTTAGTTTTAAAAATAGCACTAGACTTATATTTGGAAAAGATATTCATCAAGATCGGAAGAGCGTCGTGTAGGGAAAGAGTGTACGTCCTGGT
>NZ_CAMQYW010000112.1 GCF_947039425.1 uncultured Cetobacterium sp.
AATTTAGAAAGTCTATTAGGGTTAGAATTTGTTAAAACTGAATTTACAATAGAGGAGTATAGAATAGATACTTTAGCTTTTGATAAGGAAAATAAATCTTTTGTGGTTATAGAATATAAAAGAGGAAGTAGCTATAGTGTAATAGAGCAGGGGTACTCTTATTTATCAACTATTTTAAATAATAAAGCTGAAATTATTCTTGAATATAACGAGAAAATGAATGAAACTTTAAAAAGAAATGAAGTAGATTGGAGTCAAACTAAAATTATTTTTATTTCTCAGAGCTTCACAAAGTATCAAAGAGATAGTTTAAATTTTAAAGATTTACCCATAGAGCTTTATGAAATAAAGAAATATGAAAATAGTCTTATATCTTTTGAATCTATAAAAGCAAGAAAAACAGTAGAAAGTATAAAAACTATTTCAAATGCAAATACAGAAATTGGGAGTGTAACTAAAGAGATAAAAAAATATACTTTAGAAGACCATTTTAAAAATTCAAATAGAAATATTGTAGAATATTTTAATATCTATAAAGAAAAAATAGAAGAAATGATTCCAGAAATAGAGATAGAACCTAAAAAACTTTATATAGCATTTAAACTTAATAGGAAAAACTTAGTAGATTTTAAACTTCAAAAGGATATGTTTAAAATATGGATAAATGCAAAAGATGGAGTTTTAGATGATTCTAAAAAAATGGCAAAAAATGTTGCAAAAATAGGCCATTGGGGAAATGGAGATTATGAATTAACTGTTAGAAATTTAGATGGATTAGAATATATACTAAGCTTAATAAAAGATGCTAAAGATATATTGATAAAAATGTAAATATAGACTTAAAAAAATTCTTTTTTAACAAAAAAAGTGTTTTTTTTTATTTGTTATGGTATTATTAAGTTATAAATTTAAGAAATGAGGTGTTAAAATGATAAATTCAATTAGAATGATTAATTTTAAAAACATATCAGATTCCACAGTTGATTTTAAATCAAATATATCTGGAATTTACGGACCTAATGGAAGTGGAAAAACAACTATAATTGAGGGAATAAGTTTATTAAAATCTTTTTTTGGAATGGGAGACACACACTCTGATTATTCAATAAAAGATGATAGTCTTTCAGATATTATAAAAAAAGGTGAGGAAAAGGCCGAACTTTCAATGGAACTTCAATATGAGGATATTATATTTAAAATAGGAGTTATTTTTGAGAGGAAAGAATTAAATGAAGTAGTTGTTCTTAAAGAATATATGGAATATAAAGAGAATAAACCAAGACAAAAATATAAAAATCTATTTACAGTGGAGAATACTTCTGATGGTTTTTTACCTAAGATTTTTATTGAAAAAAGTAAAAAAGATCAATTTGGATATTTTCAAAAAAATCTATTTAAAAAAAATAATACAAGTTTTCAATCTTTAATAAAGAAGATGAATGAGTTTAAAAGTTTCTTTTTTATTTTAGAAAATGAATACTCTAGACTAATAGAAGGTAATATGGAAGATAATATTTTAAATAATATTATGATTAATTGGAAAATATTATCAATGGCTTTAAAAAGTATAAATATAATAACATTAAAAGATCAAGCAATATGTAATATGACTTATGCTATTCCAATATATAGTGAGAATAAATGTATATATTTGGATAAAAGAGAAAATCTATATTTTGAAAACATATATGAAGAGATAAAAAAAGCAGTTGAAAATATTAATAAACTTTTTCCTTTATTTATTCCAGGTGTAAAAGTTATTTGTGAAGGTGAAATTAAATTAGAAAGTGATATAGGAACTAAGTATGCTGTTAATATTTATATTGAAAGAAATGGAAATAAAATAGATATTTTTAAAGAATCTACAGGGACAATAAAACTGTTTTCTATACTTTCAGCAATTATTCAAATTTTAAAAAATGAATATTCAAGTTTAATTATTGATGAACTAGATGTTCATGTATTTGAATACTTACTAGCTTTTATTTTGTCAAAACTTTCATCACGCATAAAAGGACAGTTAGTTTTTACATCTCACAATCTACTTCCTATGGAAAAATTAGATAGAAATTCAATTATTTTATCAACAACAGTATCAGAAGAGGATTCAAAGGGAAATACTATAGAAAAGGTTATTTATACTTATTTTAAGGGGAAAATATCCCATACAACAAATTTGAGATTAAAATATTTAAGATCTCAATACACTTGGACAGAGGATAATGTAACCCCTTTAATAATAAATGAATCTAAAATTGAAAAAGTATTAAGGGATATAGGTGAAAAATAATGGGAACTATAATTTTAGCTATTGTAGAGGGTCCAAGTGATGAAACAGCTTTAATTATTCCTTTATTTGAAGAGATGATGAAAAAGAGATTAAAAATAAATGTTAAGGTTATGCATGGAGATATTTTAACAAGATTTATAAGTGAAACAGAAAGGTTTCAAATAACATCTGGAAATGTAAAATCAGAGATAACAAAATTAATTGATCAATATATAAAAAAAGAGCCTTTGTTAAAACAGCGTGACCTGTTAAAGGTAATTTATATAACAGATACTGATAGATGTTTTTTTGATGAAAAAAGACATCATTTAAATAAGAGAAATTGTTTAGATACTTTATTTAAAATTAAAGATATAAGTTTGGGAAAAGGGTCTGCAACTAAGAATATTCCTTTTAATGTAATATTTATGAATGAAAACTTAGAACATATTTTAACTTTAGAATCTAAAGATTTTACAGATGATGAAAAAAAAGCTATAGCTAACAGATTTTCAGAAGAGTGTGAAGAAAGTTTTAGTAAATATATTGAAACATTTACACAAGATGAAATAAAAACCTGGAATTCATATGATGAAAGTTATATTGGAATAAAAAAACATAAGGATGTTGCTTCAAATATGAATAATTTTTTAAAAGAGTTTAACTTAATTTAAAACTAGGGGGACAGATGAATTTTATAGAAGACCAATTAGAAGAAGCCTATCTTGAAATATTAGAATCTTTAGGGTAGAAGTGTATAGATGATAGAAAATTAGATAGAGATGACTACCAAATAGTAGTACTAGAGGAAAATTTAAGAGAAGCAGTTTACAATAGTAGGAAAATTTAAACGTAGACCAGATATTATCCTTTTTATAAATGGAATTCCTCTTGTTGTAATAGAGTTAAAATCTTTAAGTAACGACAGTGTTGGAATAAAAGAGGCTTATACACAAATTGAAAGATATAAGTATGAGATTCCAGATCTTTTTAAATACAACTCTTTTATTGTTATAAGTGATGGAGTAAATGCTAAAGCTGGAACTATATCATCAAATGAGGAAAGATTTATGAGTTTTAGAAATATTGACGGAGTTACAATAGCTGATACAAAATCTTTAATGATGGAAGTTTTAACTCGTGGAATGTTATCTAGAGAAAGAGTATTAGAATTAACTCAAGAGTATATACTATTTCTTCAAAGTAAAAATGAAAAAATAAAGAGACTAGCTCAGTATCACCAATTTTTGCCATAAAAAAAGCTCTTGAAAAAACAGAAGTTGCTTGTAATAATGATGGAAAAATTGGTGTTGTTTGGCATACTCAAGGTAGTGGAAAATCTTTAACTATGACATTTTATACTGGTCTTCTTATGAAAAAATTTAACAATCCAACAGTTATAGTTTTAATAGATAGAAATGATTTAGACAATCAACTTTTTGGAACTTTTTCCAAGGCTCAAAACTATCTTGTTGAAACTCCAAAACAAGCAGAGGATAAGGAAAAATTAAAAGAGTTACTAAATGTAAGTAGTGGTGGAATTATATTTTCTACAATACAAAAATTTGCACCTAAACAAGGAGAGATTGTAGAGGCTATATCAACTAGAAATGATATTTATATTATAGCTGATGAAGCTCATAGGTCTCAGTATGGGTTAGATGCTAAAATGGATTTAGAGGGAAACAGTAAATATGGTTATGCAAAGCATATTCGTGATGCACTTCCCAATGCTAATTATATTGGATTTACAGGTACTCCAATAGATTTTGATGATAAATCTACAACAGCTGTATTTGGTGATTATATAGATACTTATGATATGACAAGAGCTGTGGAAGATGGAGCAACTGTTAAGATTTACTATGAAAATAGATTTATAAAGTTAGATATTCCATATCCTATTTTATCTGAACTTGACAGTGAGTTTAGTGAGATTATGGAAGGACAAGAGGAAACAACAGTTGAATCAACTAAAAAAGATATTACAAAAATGGAAGCTATTATTGGTTCTAAAAATAGAATAAGAACTTTAGCAGAGGATTTTATAGAGCACTGGGAGATGAGAAGAAATAATTCCTTTGGGAAATGTATGATAGTAGCTATGTCTCGTAAAATATGTGTAGAATTATATAATGAAATTGTAAGTTTAAGACCAGAGTGGCACAGTGAAGATAAAGCTAAAGGTAAAATAAAAGTTATCATGACAAGTGATATTAGTAAAGACCCTATGGAGTTTAAGCAACACTTTACTACAAAACAGGAAAGAGAAGAACTGGCTAATAGAATGAAAGATGACAGTGACGAATTAGAGATTGTAATAGTTCGTGATATGTGGTTAACAGGCTTTGATGTTCCTTCAATGCATACTAATATATTGATAAACCTATGGTAGGGCATAACTTAATGCAAGCTATTGCAAGGGTAAATAGAGTATATAAAGATAAAACAGGTGGCTTAGTTATAGATTATATTGGAACAGGAGAGGCACTTAAAAAAGCTTTAAAACAATATACACCAAATGATCAAAAGACAACAGGGGTAGATACAGAAAAAGCTGTTGCTCTTATGATTGAACATTATGAAATTGTAAAGGAGATATTCCATCACTTTGATTATTCAAAATATAAAAGTAGTAGTGCTTTAGATAGAGCAAGAGTTATTATAGAGGGAATGGATTATATTTTAGGACTGGAAAAAGATGAACCTGGAACTAAAAAAAGATTTATTGATAATGTTTTAGCTCTGGCTAAGGCTCATTCACTTTGCATAACAACACCTCATGGACAGGCTTTAAATGATGAAATAAGCTATTTTAAAGCAGTTAAAGCTAGTATTATAAAGTTGGAAACAGAGGATAAAAGTGATCCTAAAAAGTTAACTCAAAGCCAGATAAATGAGAGAATAGCATCTCTTATGGCAAAAACTATTATATCAGAGGATGTTATAGATATTTATTCAGTATTAGGTCTTGATAATCCAGATATATCAATTTTATCAGATGAATTTTTAAAAGAGGTTGATAAGATAAAATATAAAAACTTAGCTATTGAGATGTTAAAGAAATTAATAGAAGGTAAGATTAAGTATTCAAGTAGAAAAAATTTAGTAATATCTGAGAAATTTTCAGAAAGACTTGAAAAAGCTATGAATTGATATAGGAATAAGGCTTTAACAAGTTTAGAGATTATGGAAGAACTTATGAAAATGGCTAAAGACTTTATGCAAACACATGTTGAGGGAAATTCATTGGGACTAACTGAGGATGAGGTGGCCTTTTATGATGCTTTAACACGTGATGAAAAGGTTAAAGAGATGTTAGGAGATAAAATTCTTGTACAAATAACAAAAGAGCTAACAAATACTATTAGAAAAAGTATGACAATAGATTGGTATGATAAAGAAAGTGTACAAGCTCAAATGAGAAGGTCTATAAGAAGGCTTCTTAAAAAGTATGGATAATTTATTAAATAAATTAAATTTTTTATTAAAAGCATTTAATGAAGGAACAGAAATAAAATCTAGATTTCAAAACAAACCTATACCAGAGGAATATATTCGAGAATATTTTAGAATTTTAAAGTATATTTTAAGAAAATATAATAATCAATATTTATT
>NZ_CAMQYW010000113.1 GCF_947039425.1 uncultured Cetobacterium sp.
AAGTATTGTAAGTAGAGAGATAGACCCATTAGAACCAGCACTATTAACCATTGGAATAATTAAGTCTGGAACAAGACATAATGTAATAGCTTCAGAAGGAGTTTTAGAAGGGACAATACGTTGTTATAATCCAGAGGTAAGAAAGCACTTCTTTGAGAGTATAGAAAGAGTTGCAAAATTTACAGGAGAAACATATAGAGCAAAAGTTCAGTTAGAATATATAACAGGTGTAAACTCCTTAGTAAATGATATAAATTGCAGTAATATTGCTACATTAACAGCTGGAAAAATAGTGGGAGAAAAAAATATTATAAGTAAAGAACCATCAATGGGAGGAGAGGATTTTTCAGAATTTTCATCAAGAGTTCCAGGGGTAATGACAAATTTAGGAGCTAGAAATGAAAAAGAAGGAATAATTTATCCTCATCATCATGAAAAATTTGATATAGATGAAGAAGTATTAGAGATTGGGGTATCTATGTATGTTCAGTATGCACTAGATTATTTAAATCATTGCATATTGAAATAAAATGTACTATATTATACTCGTAACAATAAAACCTATAGGAGGGGAAAAATGATAAAATTAAATGCAGCATTAGGAACAATTTTACTAGGGACATCATTAATGGCTTTTGATATAACTGGGTCAGTAGGTGTTATGGGTGTAAGTGGAACAAGTCCTTATCAGGGAGTTGGATCACAGGGTGCTATTGCTCCAACTTTTGAGTTAAAGTCAGGAGATTTCTTTATGAGAACAGGAGAAGTTAGATATAGTGTATTTTCAATGGGGTATGATTTATTAAAAGGAGACGCAGCAACTTTAAGCGTAATAATTAATCCTCTTGGAGGATATAGAGTAAAAAGATCGGATTTATCAAGTGGATACCAAAATATAGATGATAGAAAATATCAATTTGAAGCAGGATTAAAATATGGATATGCAACTGGTTGGAATGATGTACACTTAGGTGTATATGCTCTAGGTGGAGAGCATGGAAATCAAGTTGGAGGAAGTGTATTTAGACCATTTAGAGTTACAGAGAATCTAAGTATAATTCCAAGAGCTTATATAACTTATTTTGATAAGGACTATGTAGATTATTACTTTGGAGTAAGTAAATCTGAAGCAGATAGAAATTCAGCAATTTCAAAAGAGTATAATCCAGATGGAGGAGTTACAAGTGGACTAGATATAGCTATAAACTACAATCTATCAGATGCTTGGAGTATCATAGGTTTTGCTGGTGTTGAAAACTTATCAAGTGATATGACAAATTCACCAATAGTTCAAAGAGATTATATATATAGAACAGGGCTTGGAGCAAAATATAATTTCTAAGATAAATTAAAATAAAAAAATATAAAGTGCCTCTAAAAGGGATGTTTAAAAAGCACCTTTTTTGGGCATTTTTTTTATGAAAAAAATATGTTGTGTTTTCAATATGGATATGATAAAGTACTCCCTTGTGAGACAATAAAAATAGGAGTGGTAAAAGAGATAAAATGAAATTTGACATGGAAAAAGATTCAATAAATAAACTGTTTTTTAACTTTTCATTTCCAGCAGTAATGGGAATGTTAATATCTGCATTTTATGTTATAGTTGATGGTATTTTTATAGGGAGAGGAATAGGAGCAAATGGGCTTGCAGCTATAAATATAGCTTATCCTGTAATAACCCTTGCAATATCTTTAAGTTTAATGATTGGAGTTGGAGGCGCTACGATAATCTCAATAAAACAGGGACAGGGAGATTATAAAGAAGTAAATAAGTGTTTTACTCATATGGTGGTTTTAAATATAGTAGCTTATTTAGTTATAGCTATTTTTGTACTTGCTTTTCAAAATCAAGTAATGACTTTTTTAGGAAGTAGTGCAAAACTTACAGAACTTGTTAGAGAGTATATGGTTCCTGGAATTATATTTAGTATATTTTTCATGCTTTCAATATCTTTAAATGCAGTTGTTAGAAATGATAATGCTCCAACTTTTGCTATGCTATCAATGGGTGTTGGGGCAGTTATAAATGTGGTGCTTGATTATTTATTCATTGTTAAATTTGATTGGGGAATGACTGGAGCAGCTTATGCTACAGGAATAGCTCAAATGGGGTCAGCCCTATTTCTATTTACACACTTTTTTAAACATAGTTGTAAAATAAAATTAGTTAAAACAAAATTTGATTTTAATATAATAAAAAGAATTACTATAAATGGTTTTCCATCATTTATACTTGAGTTTGCTGTTGCTATAATTACAATTTTATTTAACTCAACTTTAATGAATTTAAAAGGTGAAATGGGAGTTGCAGCGTTTAGTATTATTGCATATGTGTTTTATATTTTTAGAATGATTTTCAATGGATTAGCTCAAGGAATACAGCCAATTGTTAGTTATAACTTTGGTGCTAAAAAATGGGCAAGAGTAAAGGCAACATTAATACTAGGGCATAAAATATCTTTAATAGTAGCTATTTTAATTTTAATCTCAGTTTATTTTGGTGGAAATGAGATAGTTGAATTTTTCAACGGAGATATGGAACTTGTAAAACTTGCAACAAGAGGTCTTATACTTTACTCATCAGCTATGATATTTTTAGGAGCAAATTTTATAAATATATCATACTTACAATCAATGGAAAGAGCAACAATAGCAAATTTCTTGTCAATAGGAAGAAGTTTAGTATTTATTTTAATTGGTATTTTCACACTACCTTCAATCATTGGTGTAGACGGAGTTTGGCTATCTTTACCATTTGCAGATTTTATGACTTTTTTAACTGGAGTATTTTTGAATAAAAAAAATAAAAAAATAATTGACATAGATTAAAAAATATAGTATATTATCTATGTAAACAGAAATGTAACGATTACAAATTAAAAAAGAAAACAAAAATATAACTATAAAAAGAGTATATAAAATTAAATTAAGATTCTAGAGGAGGAAACAAAATGGCAAAGGTAAAATGTACAGTATGTGGAGAAGTATTTGATGAGGCTTTAGGAGCTTGCCCTTTATGTAAGGTAGGTTTAGACAAGTGTGTTCCTTATGATGAAAATGGAGCAAGAGTTTGGGCTACTGAACACAAAATCGGAGAGGGATTAGCTTGCGGAGATAAAGAGATAATAGATGGTTTAAGAGCAAACTTTAATGGTGAGTGCATGGAAGTAGGAATGTATCTTGCAATGGCTAGAGTTGCTGATAGAGAAGGATATCCAGAAGTGGCAGAAGCTTATACAAGAATAGCTTTTGAAGAAGCTGGACATGCAGCTAGATTTGCCGAGTTATTAGGAGAGTGTGTAACTGATTCAACTGAAGAGAACTTATCAAGAAGAGTTGAAGCTGAGTATGGAGCAACTGCTGGTAAATTTGATATAGCTAAGAGAGCAAAACAATTAGGATTTGATGCTATTCACGATACAGTTCATGAAATGGCTAAAGATGAAGCTAGACACGGAAGAGCTTTCTTAGGATTACTTGAGAGACACTTTCAAAATAAAAAGTAATTAAATTTCAACCCATATATAGGAGAGAGAGTGCTTAGCGCTCTTTTTTCATTTATTGAAGTTTTAGGTAGATTATGATATTATAAAACTAAAAAAGGTGAGGAATTTGGGGAAAATAATCTATATTACAGGTGGAGCTAGAAGTGGAAAAAGCTCCTTTGCAGAAAGTGAAATATTTAAAAGTGAAAAAGAGAGAATCTATGTGGCAACGTCACTTACTTTTGATGATGAGATGAAGGAGAGGGTAAAACTTCATAAGATTCAAAGGGGAGAGGAGTGGATTACAATAGAGGAGTATAAAAATATTGAAAAATATTTAGAACCTTATAAGTCTCAAGAAAAGATTGTACTTTTAGATTGTTTAACAAATATGGTAAGTAACAATATGATAATGGATAGACCTGTGGACTGGGACACTATAAGTCAAGAGGAGTTACAAAAGATAGAGAAAGAGATAGAGATTCAAGTTGAAAAAATAATATCTTTTATAAAAGAAAGCTCTCTTGATATGATTGTAGTATCCAATGAAGCTGGAATGGGACTTATTCCACCTTATGCTCTAGGAAGATATTTTAGAGATATTTGTGGAAGGATGAATCAAATTGTTGCTAAAAACTCAGAAGAAGCCTATTTAGTAGTATCAGGACTTACATTAAAATTAAAATAAAGTTGGAGGAAAATATGAAAGGATTAGCATTACTTTTTAAATTTATGACAAGATTACCTTTTCCAGGTGGAGATAAATTTGATTCAGAAGCTTTGGGGAAAAGTATGAAATGGTTCCCTGTTGTGGGACTTGTAATAGGAATTATCAACTTAGTGGTTGGAACGTTTTTACAGATGTATATACCATCAAATCTTATAATAGCAATAATTTTAGTAACTTTAGATGTTGTTATAACTGGAGGTCTACATTTAGATGGACTTGCTGATACTTTTGATGGAATATTTAGTTATAGAAGTAAGCAGAAAATGCTTGAAATAATGAAAGATTCAAGAGTTGGAACAAATGGGGTTTTAGTACTTGTTCTATATTTTATATTTAAAATAGCACTACTTATGGAAGTTTCAAATCTTTTTGGAATTAGTCAAGGGGTTATTATGTTAATAGTTCCAGTATTGTCAAGAATTGGCGGAGTTGTAAACTGTGCAACAGAACCTTATGCTAGAGGAACAGGAATGGGAAAAACTTTTGTTGATAATACAAATATGACAAGTTTAATGTGGTCATATGCTCTTGTAACAGCAATAATATTTGGAATTTCACACTATTTTGCACTACCTTTTGTAAACCTTTTCTTAATCCAAAATATAGTAGCAGTTGTTGGATTCCTATTTGGAAAGTTAATTACTAGAAAAATAGGTGGAATAACTGGTGATACACTAGGAGCACTTCTTGAGTTATCATCAGTTTTAGCACTACTATTAATATATGTAATTTTATAAGGGAGATATGAATGGGTAAAATCATCTTAGTGAGACATGGAGAAACAGAATTAAATGTACGTGGAATATATTTTGGTCATATGGATCCGCCTTTAAATGAGAAGGGGAAAAACCAAGCTCAAAAAGCTATGGAGATTTTAAAAGATGTAGATTATGATAAAATATATACAAGTGATTTAAGTAGAGCATTTGAAACTGCAAGTATTGTAAATCATAAAAAGATAGAACTAGTTTCAACAGAAAGTTTAAGAGAGATAAATTTTGGAATATTTGAAGGGTATAGTTACAAAGAGTTACAGGAAAAGTATCCAGAAGAGTTAAAGGCCAGTGAGGACTGGAGAAACTATAATTATATAACTGGTGAAAGTGTAACAGAGATGCAAAAGAGAGCTATAAAATTTATAGATGACGTTGTTAATTTAGATGAAACTACAGTTTTAGTATCTCATTGGGGTCCTATTAATACAATTTTAAGTTACTATATATCTAGTGGTCTTGATTCATACTGGAAGTATAGTGTTGAAAATGGTGGAGTTGTTGTTCTTGAATTTTCAGATGGACATCCAATACTTAAAGGTTTTAATATAGGGGGCTAAGTTGGAACAAATAAAAAAGATACTAGATGAAATACATGGTGCATATAGAGAGTCAGAAAATCAGTGTAGAGAGATTTTAAATACAAGAATGAAGCCAGAAAAAAGTCTTGGAGTTTTAGAGGACTTGGCTATAAAGGTTGCTGGAATAACAGGAAAACCAATAAATGAATTGAAAAAAGGGTGCCACTTTATAGCTTCAGCAGATAATGGGGTTATTGAGGAAGGGGTATCCTCTTGTCCAGATCGGAAGAGCACACGTCTGAACTCCA
>NZ_CAMQYW010000114.1 GCF_947039425.1 uncultured Cetobacterium sp.
AACCAGTTAAAGCAAGAGACATAGCCATTCTATGATCATCATAGGTATTAAGAGATGCTCCTATATATTCATGTAGAGGTTTAGGAATAATTTTAAAACCATCTTCATATTCAATAAAAGTAACATTTAATTTTTCAAGTTCATTTTTTAAAGCAGAAATTCTATCGGTTTCTTTAATTCTCATATTTTCAACATCGTGAATATAAGTAGGAGAATCAGCAAATATTGCCACTGCTGCTAAAGTTTGGGCAACATCAGGAATATCATTCATACTAATATCAAGACCATTATATTTTTTAACACCTTTAATTGTGATTTTATTTTTTTCTTGATTTACTATGGATAATCCCATAGACTGGAGGACATTTAAAAATTTAGAATCTCCTTGAATGCTATTTTTAGCAAAGTTATTTAAAGTGATTTTAGAATTAGCAATAAGAGCAAGTGCTAAAAAATAAGATGCAGAAGACATATCTCCTTCAACTATATACTCTTTAATGTTATATTCCTTTGGAGTAATTGTAATTTTATTACCTTTAAATAGGTATTCTCCACCAAAATTTTTAATCATATTAAGTGTCATATCAATATATGGTTTTGAAACGATTTTACCAACTAATTCAATTGATATTTTATTTTTAAAATTAGGAGCAGCCATGAGAATTGATGATATATATTGGCTACTTTTACTTCCGTCAATTTTTACACATTCACAAGAAACACCTTGACATTGTAACTTAATAGGTGGATAACCACTTTCATTTAAATAAGTTACTCTAACTCCTAATTGTGTTAAAGACTGAACTAAATCTTTGATAGGTCTCTCATTCATACGTTCATTTCCAATGAGAGTAGCAGTACCATAGCCAGTGGCTAAATATGATGCAAGAAATCTCATAGCAGTACCAGCATTTCCAATGAATAAATCAATGTTATTAAATGTCGGATTTTTATTTCCAGTAATAGATATAGTTTTTTTATTTTCATCAACTATGATTTTATTTCCAAGTTCTTTTAAAGCATTGATCATGTATTTAGTATCGTCACTTAATAAAATATTTTTTAATAAAATACTCTTTCCAGAAAAGGCAGAAAGTATTAATGCACGATTTGTAATTGATTTAGAACCAGGAATATTAAATTCAGCAGAAAAATTTTCTTTAGGTATAGGTTCGTAAAAATTCATAAATTTAAAACTCCTTATAAAATATTTTAAATTTATTATAGCAATTTTTCTATTAAAATAATATAATAAATAAATCTTTTTAAAAATACTAGCAAATTGACAAAAGCCTAAATAAACGGTATAATTGTCATAAAAGTTTTTAAAAAGACTATGATGATAGTTTGGAGGATTAATAATGGAAATGAAAGACATTATCGAAAAAGTTAACTATTATGCTAAGGAGGCTCGTGAAAGAGAGTTAAACTCAGAAGAACAAGCTGATAGAGCTAAATATAGACAGATGTATCTTGAGCAATTTAAAGCACAAGTAAAACAAAAATTAGATTCAATTGAAATTGTAGACGAAAATAAAATAGTGTAGGGGGTAATCAATGAAGGCAGTAGTAAAATCTCTATATAGAGAAACAGAAAAATACCTAAACAAGGAAGTAGAATTATCAGGATGGGTAAGAAAAATAAGATCACAAAAGAATTTTGGATTTATAGAAATAAATGATGGAAGTTTTTTCAAAGGAGTTCAAATTGTTTTTGATACAAATTTAGAGAATTTTGATGAAATTTCAAGATTATCAATATCATCATCAATTATAGTTAAAGGAACAGTTGTAGAATCTCAAGGTGCAGGACAAACTTTTGAAATTCATGCAACAAGTGTTGAAATATTCCAAAAGGCAGATTTAGATTATCCTTTACAAAATAAAAGACAATCTTTTGAATATTTAAGAACAATAGCACATTTAAGACCAAGAACAAATACATTCTCAGCAGTATTTAGAGTAAGATCAGTACTGGCATATGCAATACACAAATTCTTCCAAGAAAATGGGTTTGTATATACGAATACTCCAATTATAACTGGATCAGATTGTGAAGGTGCTGGAGAGATGTTTAGAATAACAACTCTTGATTTAAATGATGTTCCAAAAACTCCTGAAGGAAAAGTTGATGTAACTAAAGATTTCTTTGGTAAAGAAACTAATTTAACTGTAAGTGGACAATTAAATGGTGAAACTTATTGTTCTGCATTTAGAAATATATATACTTTTGGACCTACTTTTAGAGCTGAAGAGTCAAATACGTCAAGACATGCTGCAGAATTCTGGATGGTAGAGCCAGAAATAGCTTTTGCTGATTTAGAAGGAAATATGGAATTAGCAGAAGATATGATTAAATTTATAGTGAAATATGTTATGGATGAGTGTCCTGAAGAGATGGCATTCTTTAATCAATTTATTGAAAAAGGATTGTTTGATAAATTAAATAATGTTTTAAATAATGAATTTGGAAAAGTAACATATACAGAAGCTATTGAAATTTTATTAAATTCAGGTAAGAAATTTGATTATCCAGTATCATGGGGAATAGATTTACAAACTGAACATGAAAGATTCTTAGCAGAAGAGCATTTTAAAAGACCAGTGTTTGTAACTGACTATCCAAAAGAGATAAAAGCATTCTATATGAAATTAAGTAAAGATGAAAAAACAGTTAGAGCAATGGATTTATTAGCTCCAGGAATTGGAGAGATCATTGGTGGATCACAAAGAGAAGATGATATAGAAATTCTTGAAAGAAGAATGGAAGAAGTAGGACTTGAAAAAGAGGATTATGGATTCTATTTAGATTTAAGAAGATTTGGAAGTTTCCCTCATTCAGGTTATGGTTTAGGATTTGAAAGAATGTTAATGTATGTAACTGGAATAACAAATATAAGAGACGTAATTCCGTTCCCAAGAACTCCAAATAACGCTGAATTTTAAGAAGAGATAGGAGAGCTTGATGATTTTAAAAATATTAGTTACTCTCATTATTTTAGGAATATTGTTTTATATTATAACTTACCCATATAATTCTAAACTTGAAAGAAAATTAAGAAGGGTAGAAAAGTTTCCAGAAGTTGAATATATACCAGAATCACAATCTCAATATATTAAATTTTCGAGTGAAGAAATGGATGAGGAGCTAATATTAGAAGAGAAGTTTCTTAATAGTAAATATGTAGATGAAAAGATGAGATATCTTGTTTTGAGACCAAGACACTTAAATGGAGAAGAACCTCTTTGTTTGACGCTACTTCATGGAATAAGAGATTGTGCTGATGATTGGATTTATAAGGCTAAATTAAGAGAAAATTATTTAACTTTGAGAAAGGATGGAAGAATAGGTGATATTATATTTATTCTTCCTAATTCTGGATTTAAGGGTGAAAGTTGGTATAGTAATTTTTTTAAAGACAAAAACCATCAATATGAAGAGTTTTTTTCTAAAGATTTAACAAACTTATTGAAAAAAGAATACCCTAATTCGAAAAGAGGAATAGGTGGATTTTCAATGGGTGGATATGGAGCTTTAAAAATTGGCCTTAAAAATTTAGATTCCTATGATGTTGTAGCTAGTTTTTCTGGGGCAATAAGCTTAATTAGAATGAGTATAAATAGAAGGGTTATGAGAATTTTTAGATATTTATATGTACCTAGTTTTTTATTTAATGATGTGGATAGAAATCATTTCGTAAAAGTTTTTAGCCCTTGGGGATATAAACTTTTAAAAAACGATCCGTATAGTATTATAAAAATGACAGATTCTGAAAAATATATTGGAAAGAAATTTTATTTAAGTGTTGGGTCAGAAGATAAAAAACCTTATTTAATGTTGCAACAGTGGCTTGATGTGGTTGGAAGAGCTAAAAAGTATAAATTAAATTTTAAAGGTACAATTTATGAAAATGAGCTTCATACTTGGGAATATATTTCAAAAGATATTTATAATTTTTTAATATATTTTAATGATGAAATGAAAAAGGAGAAATAAATGAAAAAGTTATTTTTTTTATTTTTCATTGTATTATTTACAGGCTGTATTTCTCTCGGAATAAAAGGAGAGTATAATTCTTTAGAAAAAAGATTTGATAGATTAGTTTCGGAATCTTTTAAAGAAAATGAAAGAAATGTATTAGAAAATAAATTTATAAGTCTTAAGAGAAAAGTTACAAGTGATAAAGAGTTATCAAAGTATAAAAAAAGAAGTTTAAATAAAAAAATAGATTACTATATAATGGTACTTAAAGATTTAAAAGATTAAAAAAAGTCACAGTTTTATGCTGTGACTTTTTTTAATTTATTTTTAATAAATGATTCATTTTTTCTTTTTTTGTTTTTAGATAAAAAGAGTTACATGAGTTGCTTGGAAATTCAATTTGTATTCTATCATTTATATTTATACCATATTTTTTTAAATCATTAATTTTTTTTGGATTATTAGTCATAAGATTGATACTTTTAATATTTAAAAGTTTTAACATTTGAGCAGCAACAGCAAAATCACGAAGGTCAGGATCAAAACCAAGAAGTGTGTTAGCTTCAACAGTGTCTTTACCTTGATTTTGGAGGTCGTAAGCTCTTATTTTGTTTAGAAGTCCAATACCTCTTCCCTCTTGTCTCATATATAAAAGGACACCAGAACCATTTTCAACAATGGCTTCTAAGGCTTTATCAAGTTGACTGCCACAATCACATTTTAAAGATGAAAATGCATCTCCAGTAAGACATTCAGAATGGACTCTAACTAAAACATTATTTTTTTCTGTTATATCACCATAAACTAAAGCAATATGTTCTTTAAAGTCAATTGTATTTGAAAAACCTATCATTTTAAAAAGCCCATGTTTTGTAGGTAAAGGAGCTTCACATTCATATTTTGTTTGTAATTCATTTGCTTTTTTATATTCAATTAGATCCTTAATTGAGATAATTTTAAGATCATATTTTTGGCAAAATTCTAAAAGATCAGGAAGTCTCGCCATATCTCCATCCTCTTTTATTATTTCACAAATAACACCACATCCACTAAAACCAGCCATTTTAGCTAGATCTACAGAAGCCTCAGTATGACCGTTACGTTCTATAACTCCACCCTTTTTAGCTATTAAAGGAAAAATATGACCTGGTCTTCTAAAATCTTTTGGAGAGGTTGCATTAGTAGCTAAATCTCTAATAGTATTAAATCTATCTCCAACAGAGATACCGGTAGTAGTACCAATTGTAGAATCAACAGAAACAGTAAAGGCAGTATGATAACAATCGCTATTGTTAAAAACCATAGGATTAAGACCTAGCTCACAAGCTCTATCCTCTTCTATAGGAACACAAAGTAAACCTTTAGCATGAGTGATCATGAAGTTAATATTTTCTTTTGAGATGATTTCCCCAATTCCAACTAGATCTCCTTCATTTTCTCTATCCTCGTCATCAACAACAACAATAAGTTTACCATTTTGTAGATCTTTAATAGCATCTTCTATTTTATTAAGCATTTTATTAAGCCTCCTGTAATTTTAAAAAAATCCATTTTCAGATAAAAAATTTGTTGTTATATTGGATTTTTTAATATTATCATTTTTATAGTTAAGTAATTTTTCTAAATGTTTTCCTATAAGATCAGTTTCTACATTTATAGAATCCCCTTTTTGTTTTAAACCTAAAGTAATATTTTTCTGTGTATGAGGAATGATTGATACAGAAAAAGTTGTATTATCTAAATGTGTAACAGTTAAACTAGCACCATCAAGTGCAACTCTTCC
>NZ_CAMQYW010000115.1 GCF_947039425.1 uncultured Cetobacterium sp.
AAATCTCTAAGAAGGTCAATATTTGCATTGCACTATTTCAATATTATTTGATCAAATCCAAATCTAATTGGATCTTTCATTAATTCATCTACTAAAACTTGAAGTATTCTACTTTTGGTAGTTCTATTAAAATCTGCTAAATTTTCTAAATAATCTAATTTAAATTTTTTAATTCTTAAACTTGTAGTGGGATTATGTTTTCTTTGTCTTAATTTCTCTTTAATATTTATAGATATACGACCTCCCAAAAATAAATAAAAATAACAAGAATCTTTAAAATATATTTCTATAATTTTACCTTATAACCCTAATAAAGTCAACGAAAATCACTGGAAAAGTGCAATGCAAAATGAATATTGCTTTTTTTAAGAAAATATAGTATTTATATACTAAGAAAAAAAATTAAAGGAGAATAATTGTGTATAAACTTGTAGTATTTGATATAGACGGAACTCTTACAATAAAAGGAAATGAAATACCAGAAACCACTCTATTAGCAATTCAAAAGTTAAAAGAAAATGGAATAGAATGCCTTATTGCCACAGGAAGAGAAAGAGAAAATATAGAAGAGATACTAAATATAACAGGAATAGATAATTATATAGCTAGTAATGGACACTATGTTAAATATAAAGAAGAAATAATTTATAAATATTCTTATCCTCAAGATATACTCGAAGAAATTAGAAATATATGTAAAAATAAAGGATATTGTTATAGCTTTTCCAATGGAAGAGGGATATACATATCTGATATAGAAACACTAAAAAAAGAACAAGCCCATCATATGCTAGATAGTATTAATATTCTTAAAGAATTAGAAGGAGAAGTGGAAAATATAATTTTATTTGCTCCAGATGGAGGGAAATATTTTAAGACTTTAGAAGAGAATTATCGTCTAGTATCTTGGGGAAATGGAATGTTTGATCTCACAAAAATTGATCGGTCAAAAGCTGTAGGGATAGAAGAAATTGCTAGTAAAATAGGAATAGAAAAGAATAAAATAATATCCTTTGGTGATGGATTAAATGATTTAGAGATGATAAAGTATGCTGGACTTGGAGTAGCTATGGGCAATGCAAAAGCAGAATTAAAAAAAGCTGCCAACTATATAACTGATACAGTATCTGATGATGGAATTTATAAAGCATGTAAAAAATTTGGATTAATTTAAAAAAAATAAAAAAACCTCCTTAAAATCTAATATAAAATAGAAAAATATCTATTCTATAAGAAATCCTCAAGGAGGTAAATATTGCATTTCACAATTAAGATGTTAGTGGACCACCATTAAATTTTGATGGATTTTTCAAATATTCAGCAATTAATATTTTAATAATATGATCTCTAGTAGTATTATTTACAGCTGCTATTTGATCTAATTCAGCTAATTGATTCTCTGTTAGATTCAAATCAGTAGTGGGATTTTGTTTTCTTTGTCTCAATTTTCCTTTCGTATTTACAGACATATCTCCTCCCTAAACTTATTAAAATTAAAAATTATATTCCTAAAATATTACCCCATAACCTTAATAAAGTCAATGGAAAAACCTTAAAAAGTGTAATGCAAAATTTAAATATTATTTTTACCTAATTTTTTTAAAAGAGATATTAATATCTCCTTTTCTGAATTGTCAAGATATGACATTATCTCTTTTAAGTCCTTTAAATAATCAGGAAAAATATTGCTAATTAAATCTTTTCCTTGATTTGTAATTGAAACGTAAGTAATTCTTTTATCAACTTTACATTTCTTTTTTTCAACAAGAGATAGTTTTACAAGATTATCTATAACTAGACTAATATTTCCAATAGAAGATAAACTTTTTTTAATAATATCATTAATGTTAAGGTCTCCTTTGTGATATAGCATCTCTAAAACAGCAAATTGTCCAAGAGTTAATTTGTTTCTTTTAATAGCCTTTAAACACTTCTTTGTTGTTGATTGAGTACATCTACTAAGAGCAACAACCACTCTTAAGTTTAAAATATCCATATCGTTATAGTTCATATTAAAACTATAACAGGTATAGGCAGAAAGATGCAAGTAAATATTAAAATCTTGACAATATATCTAATTAGATATATAATTGAAAAATGAAATTTAAAAAGGAGAAATTATGAATTTAGAAGCAATTAAAGAATCAATAGTAAAACATGTTTATCATATACCAAAAACTAAAGTAGTTCCATTACATAAACATGAAAAAGTAGATGAGATATTTTATTGTATAAAGGGAGAAGGAATTGGAATATTAGAAGATAAAGAGATTAAACTGTCTGTAGGAGATATATTTTTAGCTCCAGCAGGAAAACGTCATTCTTTAAAATCAGAAAGTGACCTGTATGTTACAGCATTTTTAATACCAAAGGTTGGTTAAAATAGTTTTAGGCTATAGATGAATAATTATCTATAACTTTTTTTTACATTATATGAATTGAAACTTAAAATTGTGAATGATTATAGAAAAGAAAAGCAGCCCACATTTTTTTGTGAGCTGCTTTTTTTTCAAAATTTTATTAGAAATTTTTTATATCTTCATTTACTGTTGAAATTGTTCCTAAATTTAATTTTTCAATTAATACATTCAATACATTTTGAGATAAGAACGCTGGAATAGTAGGTCCTACATGTATATTTTTAATTCCTAAATGTAATAAAGCTAATAAAACAATTACTGCTTTTTGTTCATACCATGCAATATTATATACAATCGGAAGATCATTGATAGATTCTAAATTGAATAATTCCTTTAATTTTAAGGCTATTAAAACTAATGAATATGAATCATTGCACTGTCCCGCATCTAAAACTCTAGGGATTCCATTAATATCTCCTAAATTTAGTTTATTATATCTATACTTAGCACATCCTGCTGTTAATATTATTGTATCTTTACTTAAATTTTTAGCAAATTTAGTATAATACTCTCTTGATTTCATTCTACCGTCACATCCACCCATAACATAGAATTTTTTTATAGCTCCTGATTTTATAGCTTCTACAATTTTATCAGCTAATTGAACTACTTGATTATGAGCAAATCCACCAACAATACTGCCCTCTTCAATTGCTATTGGTACTTTACAATTTTTAGCAATCTCTATAACTTCACTAAAATCTTTAGTTCCATCTGGATTTATTTTAATTCTTTTCCATCCAGGATATCCTGAAGCATTAGTTGTAAAGACTCTATCCTTATATGAAGCTTCCGCTTTTGGAGGAACAATACAATTGGTAGTGAATACAATTGGGCCATTAAAAGTCTCAAACTCCTCTTTTTGTTTCCACCAAGCATTCCCATAATTTCCTGCTAAATGTGGATATTTTTTTAATTCTGGATAATAATTAGCTGGTAACATTTCTGAGTGAGTATAAATATCTATACCCATATCTTTTGTTTGTTCTAATAGTTGATGAATATCATTTAAATCATGACCTGAAATTAAAATTCCAGGATTTGATCTAACTCCAATGCTTACTTTTGATATTTCTGGATTTCCAAATGTTTTAGTATTTGCTGAGTCCAATAAAGCCATTGCATCAACACCATATTTTCCTATTTCTAAAACTAAATTAATTAATTCTGGAACTGTTAATTTATCATTTAAAGTTGCTGATAAAGCTTTTTCTATAAACATAACTATTTCTGGGTTTTCAAATTTTAAATTTCTAGCATGTTCATAATATGCTGCCATACCCTTTAATCCATATATTGTTAACTCTCTCAAAGATCTTATATCTTCATTAATAGTATTTAAAACACTAACCTCTTGTGCTTTTGTTATCATTTCATCTAAAGTTTTAATTTTAAATAGTGTTGAATCATGTGAACTTTTTAATTTTAAAATGTTTTTTAATTCTTCTCTTAAATTTATTCCTAATAATATCGCTTTTTTTATAGCCTCATCATCAAAATTTGAATTAGTTATAGTTATAAATAGTGAATTTACAATAAAATAATCTACTTTTTCATGAAGTTCTTTATTTTTTAATCTATCCTCTAAAGATAACTTTTCTCTTAATATAGAAATCCCCTTTAAAGTATAGATCAATAAATCTTGTAGATTTGCAGTTACAGCTTTTTTCCCACAAACTCCCATTATAGTGCATCCTTTATTTCCTGCTGTTTCTTGGCATTGGAAACAAAACATTTTCATTTTCTCTTCTCTATTTGTCATAATTACAGTCTCCTTAATATTTATTTAAAATTCAGCTGAAGCACAATTTTCTCCAGATATAAATGTTATTTTTTTTATATTTAATTTATTTTTCAATAAACTATAAAATACTTCTATTAAGTTTTCACATGTTGATACTTTTTTAACTACAATTAATCTACATTCTGGATATCCTTTAGCTAATTCATTATTAATATTTAAACCAATTAATTTATTAGTAGGTGAACCATCTTTTATTCCTTGAATATCATAAACCTCTAAAATTTTAGGCAATAAAGGATCATCTTCCTCTAAAATAATAGAATGATCAAAGTTTTTCAAATAATCCCATGCTATTGATTTTATTTGTCCGCAAGGAGAAAGAAAACCTATTTTTGAATTTACAGAATCTATGTGCATACTGTATATTTATAGTTGTTAATGTTCTCATAATCTTAACCTCCTCAAAAGTAAATATTTAAATTAATGAATAAATTTTTCTCCAGGTCTTAAAGCTTCTTTATTGTGTTCTTTATTTTTTTTGTTTGAAAATTCCTTATAAAATTCAATAATAAATTGAACTCTTCCAGTTATAATAACATGATGATATCTTTCAGGTTCTATTATCAATGGATGATCTTTATCTACTGTATATATTTTATTTTCATCGTTCCATAAAAATTCTAACTCTCCACATAAAACTTTTAACACACCATAAATATCCTTTGGGGTCATATGTTTTTTTACTAATTCTGGAAAATATTTTTCATCACTTAAAATAGGTGTTTCTCCAGTTTTAATACAATCAGTTGGTAGTTTTTGTGAATCATATAATTTTATATCTTTCAGATTATCTTTTGTTATTTTTTCATTAATTTCCTCTTCAATAACCTCTGATGCATTTCCTTCAATATCTGGTGTTAAATAATTTGGAATTTCATTTTCTCTTTTACAATTACACATTTTCTTCCTCCTCTTTAATATTTTTCGGTACAATTATTTATAACACAATCTTTTAAAAATATCAAATTTAAATTATTAAACTATGCCACAATACTATTTTTTTAGTACTATTTTTTCAAGTATATTATACGTATGGTTTTTTATTTTATTTTTAATTGAAAATTAAATTATTTTTTTTATTTGTTCTCATTTTACAAAAACGTGATTTTTATCACACTATTTATAAACGAAAATATGTTATTTTAATATATATCGATAATATTTAACGTTCCTAATATTCATATACTTTTCTCATTTTTCAAGAATTTTTCAACAAATTTAAAAGGATGTACTTATGATATTTATTAATTTATTTATGAAAATACTATTTTCTATGATATTAAAATTTATTATATTATTTTTTATTTTATCCCTACTTTGTAACTTTAAGATTTTAAAATTTAATATTTGGTTAACAATTCTAAGTTTACTTATAATTGATTGTTTTTTGTGTATATCAAATATTATTAAATATTTTTAATTAAAAAACATTAATTAAAATGTAACATATGTTACTGATTTTTTTAAAATAAAATCATATAATTAATTATAAAATAATTATATGAATATATTAAAATTAGGAGGTTGTTAT
>NZ_CAMQYW010000116.1 GCF_947039425.1 uncultured Cetobacterium sp.
ATTTTTTGCATCTCTTATATGAACTTGATAATTAGGAAGAATATTTACATCTAATTTATCTGACATAAATCTTATTACATTTAATAAAGGTATCACATTATAATCATTAAATTTAGCCTGACTTTTATCTATAATATTTTGATATCTTTGAAAATGAAATATTTGATCAAAATTTTTAGAGTTTAAATATAGTTTATAATTAATCTTTTGAATCAGTTTTCCAGTTGATGATTTATGATTCAAGGTAAACTCAATATAATGGTCTATTCCTTTTTCTAATTCTTCTAAAGATATTTCAACTCCTGAAAAGTCACTCCATACTCTTGCTTTCCCTTTATATCCTTCAGTTATAAATTCACAATATTTATTTCTATTTTTATAAAAACTTCCTTGATTTTCTATTACATTTCCTATCCCCGTCTCATTTTCAATTGTTAATTTATCACTATCTTCAAAATCAAAATTTAAAGGTTTACCTATCATATGAAAAACTGTATGTATATCTGTCTTTTCATTAGACATTTCAGGAGAACTACTTTCATTATTAGGCCGAATCATTATATTTCCACTTCTATTTCTATTTGGCATTAAAACTATATTATTTACTTTATCCATATCCTCTCTAAAAAGCCAAAGTTTTACTGTAACTTCGTTATTACTTGGTTGATTATAATTATTAAAATTTCCCTTATATATTTTTTTTAATTTATAACTATTATTTGTAACGCCAACATATAACTCTTTAGGTAAATCTGTATAATCTATTTCAACTTTTCGTCCTCTATTTTTTACATTATCAATTCTATATTTATAACCTTTATTATAATTTCTTAAATTTTTTAATCTATTTAAAGCTTGTCTTCCAGAAGTAGTTACACTGTTTGGAATATCTTTTTTACTTTCCATAAAAAAAAGTTTATCATCTAATGAAATATCATCTAAATAAAAAAATATTTTTTGTCTATCTCTATCAATTTTTAATTCCAATTCTTTTGTTTTTATCTTTTTTATTGTTAAATTTAATTGTGCTGGATTTTTTCTTTTTTTTAAAGTATTTATCTCATTAACTTCTTTTGATGGATTTTTCTTTATGACCTCGTGAGGAATCTCTCTTTCTGAAAATAGATAAGAAAATGTAAAAAGAAAGATAAAAATTATATAAAATTGTTTTAAGTATCTACCTAATTTTTTCATTTTTTTATCTCTCCCCATTATTTTAATCTTAATTTTTGACCCACATATATCTCATTAGCATTTTCTATTTTATTAATAAACTCTAAATCTTTTAAATTAATTTTATATAGTTTGCTAATAAAATTTAATGTTTCTCCATTTTTTACAATATGAAACATTAATTTTTCCTCTTCTGTAAGTTCTTTTGGTAATATATTTATATAAACTAAATTTTCATCAACCTCTTTTATTTGAAACTCTAAATCCTCACCTTTTAAAAATCCAAATAATAATAAAAATGCTAATATAAAATTTTTCTTCATTTATCGCCCTCTCTGAATAAAATTACTATACTGAGATATAATTATAGGTACATATCCTGCATAATCTCCTTCTATTATCTCTGGACTTTCCCCCTTATCTAAATCTCTTTTGCTTACAATTGCATATATTTTTACTTGTTCTACCTTTTTTTTAATTATAAAATTGTTATCTTTTGTTTCTAATTTGTACTCATCTATTTCAATCCATTTTTTTCTATTTGTCATAAGTCCTTTCTTAGGAAAATTAAATACTAATTTTTTATCTCTATCCCTTTCTAAATCATCTGTCGATATTTCAAGAGTTCCAACTCCAACAACTCTATCACCTATAAAATCTCTTGTGGATATCTCTAAAAATCTTATTGGCTCAAATATCTCTATTGTTATTTTGCAATATGTAATTTTCATTAAAACAAATAAGAACAGTAACATAATATATTTTCTCATTTTACTCCCTTACCTCTATCGTCATATAAATTTTTCTTTTAAATGTTCCCTCTTTAGATATTTTTTCTCCATCAATATAAAGTATATTATCCCTTAAAATATTAGTATTTATAAATTTTGAAGAGTATATATAAGTATCAACTTCACCATCTAAATCAATATCAATCTTATCTTCACTATATTTTAATTTATAATAATCCTTTCTCTTAGGTGTCTTATTTAGTTCAATTTCAAAAGGAATCTCTAATTTTTCATTATCTATAACCAAGGCTTCTATATCTATATCAGAGATAATTTCAAGAGGAACTACAATTTTAACCTTACTTTCTAAATAAACTGTTGTATTTTTTTCTAAAATTCTTCTACCAATTATTTCTCCTAATTCATTCCTCTCTAATAAATCATCTACAGGAAGTTTTGGAACTTCTGTTTCAAGTGAGGAAAATATATTTAAAGTACACATAAAAAAAAGAAATATATATTTCATCTCTTCCTCCCTTTTTAATAAAATGATTCTGCTGATACATTAAATGCAAACTTACTATTCAATTCTGAATTTAAAAAACTTAATTGAATCTCTTTATTTAGCTCACTAATAACATAGGTATTTCCCAAATAAGATGCTTCTAAAATATATTTTTTAGGAAGAAGTCCACTCATTTCAAAAACTCCTGTTTCATCTGGTATACTCATATCTAAAATTTTTCCATTTAAATCTTTTATTTTAATTAAAATCTCTCCATACATTGCCATTTTCTCACTTTTACTTTTCTTTAAAGAATCATCAATATTTATTATTCCTGATAAAGTTAAAAGAGGTTTTATTGGAATATAGGCCGTAAGTGTTGATGTATTACTTCCCTTTATTATAATTTTATTATTTCCAAGTACAAATGATGGCTTCCTAATTATTGGATTTAAATTATATTTGACTTGATTAGGAACACCATAAAAAAATGCTTCTCCCTTTTCATTTGTAACTTTTTCTTTTTCACCTATTTTTACCTTTACATTATTTATTTTAGGTTCTGACTCATCGTAAATATTATTATTATTTAAATCTATAAAAGTAATAACTTTAACCCTACTGCTATCCATACTTTTAATCTCTTCTCTTGGATTTTTTAAATCTATTACCCTATCAATTCCCACTGAATACTCTTGATTTCCTTTTTTATCAGCAAACATATCAAAATTAAACCAGTTATTATATTTCAAATTAAATCTAAAAGTTATCATCTCTTTATCTTTTTCTGAATATCTAGCCTCCACAGTATAGTCTAAAGCTTTGCTAGAACTACTAAAAATTGTCAGTGCTGTTTCAAAATCTTTTCCATTATTTTCCCATCTATTTTCAAGTCTAGTTGTAAAACTTCTAAAACCACTATAGTAAATATTTAAACTATAAATATCATTTAAATCTGTACTTCTCTCGTACTCTGTTGAAAATAAAATGTTTTTTATACTTTTAGAATAGGTTGCATTTATCTTAGAGATATTTTTATAGTCTCCTGAATAATATTTTTTTTCGTTATAAGTGTAAATTAAATCAAGTCCTGTAAAAGGTCTATATTCAATTTCATAGTTATTTGATTCTTTTTCTGAATAATACTTTCCTTTTTTTTCTTGTTCAATTTTTAATCTTATTTTATCAATATCTATTTGTCCAACAAGATCATACTCATATCTATCTTTTGTATTTTTCCCATCATCATATGATAAATTATTTAAAGTTTTACTAAAATCTCCACTTAAAACATAGGGGTAACTAAATAAAAAATCTCCATAAGTTAAATTTAGTTTTCCATTTTCTAAATACTCATATTTTTCATTAACTTTTTCAATCTCTCTATCATAACCAAGTCCCATAGTTAAATTATCTGTTAATCCATAATAAAGATCTGAATTTAAAGTTATTTTTTTTGATTCATCATTTTCTCTTAAATCAACGTTATATTCTATCTGTCCTTTATTTTGTTGATTAAAGTCATCTGTTGTATTTATTTTTTTTAAAGTAACACTTCCATCTAAATTATAAATTTTTAATAAATACTCTCTATTTCCTCTAATTTCAGCATTATTAAACTCTATAATTCCATTTTCTGAATCTTTAATCTCTATTGGAATTCCAAGATAAATTAATTCTACCCTGCTTCCTAAAGGTACATTTTCTTTGATTATATATACTTTATCAGAACTAATAATATATCCCTTATCTTTTTTAAAGGATAAACCTAGCTCTCGCTTATTGTCATCTCCTAAAGAGTAACTTCCAACCTCTAAGGTATGCTTCTTCCAAAGTTCATTATAACGTAAAAATACATCTTCTAACTCACTCTCTTTTAAGTTATACTCAGTTGTCAATTGCCCATATAAAGTTGAACCTTGATACTCTAAACTTCCATCCCACTCCGTATCAAATCCATCTTTTTCACTTTTATTTTTTGTAAAATTTTGACTTAACTTAGTTTTTAAATATCCTAGTTCAAATATACTTTTCTCATTAGTAAAAATTAATTCATTTTGATCTTTTTTCTCTTCTAACTCCTCCTTCATTGTAGAAACACGAAGCTCTATATCCTTTGGAGTTGAAAAGTTTAAAAACATAGCTATTCTAAAATTTCTTCTATCTATTTTTAACTCTTTCATAAAAATCTCTTTAAATATATCCTCACTTAAAAATATTTCCTCATTATTTTTAAATAAAGATTTCTCTTGAAACTCTATTTTCTCTCCATCCATAATAAAATAGTTCTCTGTAAGTTCAACCTTTTTTAAAGAATCACCTAAAAAAAACTCAATATGATTATTTTTACTATTGCTATAATTTTTAAAATCTATTGACTGAAAAAATTTAAATAGTGGAAAATAAAGTTTTTTATCCTTAACAATAACCTCATAAATTTTAGATTTTACAACACCATTTATTCTTAACTCATATAAATATTCTCCATCTTGAGTTCCAAAATTACCACTTAAAATATCATAATCCTCTTGAGTGATAATTCCAAAATCTAGTAGCTCCTTTAATTCATCAGCTTTTTCAGCATATATTAAAGTATTTATTAAACAAAATAATAACAAAAACTTAGATTTACCCAATCTCATAAAATTTCACCCTTAAATTAGCCTTTTTTCCAATAATACATCCCCATTTTTATCTGTTACTATTAATTTTTTCATATTTTTTAAAAGTTTCTCATTAAGTAAAATATCCTTTTTTTCTTTAGAAAAAAGTCTAACACTTTGTATAAAAGATTTTTTATCCTTACTATCTTGAAGATATAGCTCAAAAGTATATCTCATATCTCCTATATTTTTTAAAAAAACTTTATTTTTATTAATTTTTAAATCTAACCTTGGTTTTAAATCTCCAACTACTCCAGCTAGTTCTATTTTTAAATTTGTTAATATCTCTATTTCGCTTTTTAAAGATTCACTTGGATAACCAATCTCTTTTATACAAAGATTCATTAAATACTCTCCATTTTTAGTTCCTTTAGGAGAGGTTACTAAAATATTTAATTTTCCTTTTTCTCCTGGTTTTAGTGTTAAAATTTTTGGATATAGCTCTACCCACTTTGACATATCAAAAGTATCTTGTATTTTTTCCTCATAAATTTTATATCTAAGAGTTTTATCAGTAACATTAGTTAAAGTGTATTCTTTATATCCCCCTTGTCCATCAATTCTCTCATCAAATGTTAGAGGATATATATTTGTATATGAAAAAAGTTGGATAGATG
>NZ_CAMQYW010000117.1 GCF_947039425.1 uncultured Cetobacterium sp.
TAAAGAGATAATTGATCTACCTCAAGAGGAAGCAGGTTATAAAAGGCTTTTAAAAAATGTAGAAAATATAAAATTTCAAGATATTACTTTTTCCTATAAGGGTGAAAATCTATTTGAAAATTTATCTATATTTATAAATAAAGGTGAAAAAGTAGCTTTTGTAGGAGAAAGTGGTGTTGGAAAAACCACATTAATATCTCTATTAAAAAGAAATTTATCGCCTATTTTAGGAAAAGTATTGATAAATAATGAAATACTTACAAATATAAAAAAAGAGGATTATATAGATAAAATTGGAGTAGTAGATCAAAATGAGCATATTATAAATGATACTTTAATAGAAAATATGAGAATTATAAATAGAGAGGCTACAGATGAAGATATAGAAAAAGCGTTAAATCTTGCTTGTTTAGAAGATGTTGTAAATAAATTAGAGAATAAAAAAGAGACGCTTTTAGGAGAGGGAGGAGTAAATTTAAGTTCTGGACAAAAACAAAGAATAGCACTTGCTAGATTATTTTTAAAAAATCCAGATGTAGTATTTTTAGATGAAGCAACATCTGCTCTTGATAATATACTTGAAAATAAAATAATAAAAAATATTAATGAAAGATTTAAAGATAAAATTATAATATCAGTAGCTCATAGATTAAATACGTTAAAAGAGTTTGATAAAATTTTTGTTTTAGGAAAAAAAGGTATAATTGAAGTTGGAAATTTTGAACAATTATTGTTAAATAAAGGGATATTTTATAAAATGTATATGGGTGATGAAAAGGCATAGAAATATGTCTTTTTTAGTAATGACATAAAGAAGACACAAAATTATTGTAAAATAGATAAAGTGTGTTACTATACTTGTATTAAATTTAGAATAGGGGAGAATTAATGAGAAAATACGTACTTATATATTTTCTATTAGGTAGTTTAGCTATGGCAAAAGATACTAATTTAGATGAGCTTTTAAATTTTGTATCTGAAACTTCTTATAGGAAAGAGCAATATAAAATAAAAAAAGATTTAAATAAAGAAAGAGAAAAGATATATAAATTAGATGAATATAATGGTGTGGAAACAAGTGGTGAAACAAATTATGATGAATATGATAAAAGTTATAATGTAAGTGGTCGAGTAAAATTTGGAGATTTTTATGTTGAAGGAGAAAGAAAAAAAAGAGAGGATGGAAATTTTAAATATGGAATAGAAAAAAGTTTAAAAGATCTTATTTTATCTAAAAATGATAATGATTTTGAAAAACTTCAAATAGAGAAAAAAATAGAAAAAAAAGAGTTTAATAAAGAATTAGAGGAACAACAGTTAAAATTAATTGAACTGTATAAAAATTATAAAGATGTAGAGCTTGAAAAAGTGATTAGAGAGAATGCTTTAAAAACATTGTATAAAGAGAAAATAATATTGGAAAAATCCTATAAATTAGGAGCTATTTCAAAAGTAGACTTAGATTCTTTAATATATAGTTATTTAAATATAAATCTTGAAGTGAAAGATTTAAAAAGAGAGCTAGAGACTTTAAATAGTGAATTTTTATATGAGTTTAAAATAAATTTAAATGGTTTGGTTTTAAGTAAAATAGATACTAAAAATATTGATTATAAAAAATATTTAGAAAGTGTAGGAGAAAATCAGTTAAAAATAGATAAATTGCAAAAAAGTTTAATAGTTAAAAATATTGATTATTTAACATATGACAAAAAAGTTCCAGAGATATCTATTGGTGCTGAAAGAGATACAAAATACAATGACAATAGAGTATTTTTAAAAGTTTCTAAAAATATTTTTTATAAAGATATGGGATTAGAAGTAGAAAGAGCTAATTTAAAAGATAAGGAGATTGAAATTTCTCAGAAGACCAGAGAGGTTTTAAGTGAAAGATTTAAAATTAAAAAGAATCTTTATACGCTGAAAAAAGATTATGAAATTATAAAAAATAATAGAGAGTTAGAAGAATCTAAGTATAATATAAAAAAATTGGAAAATAAAATGGGGAAAATAGGATATATAGATGTAATGGAATCTTTTGATAAATATTTAGATTTAAAAATTCAAGAGAAAAAATTAGAAAATAGTTTAAACTCGTATATATATGAGATAAAGGTTAGGGGTGAAAAATAGTGCATTTAAAAAAAATATTAGTAGGAAGTATATTATTAGCTTTAATTGGATGTAATGGAAAAAAAGAGGAAAAAGTAGAAAATAAAATTCAATATAAAGTGGCTAAAGCAGGAATTGAAGATTCTAGAGGTTATATTAATGTAGAAGGAAGTGTTGAAGCAAAAGATACTAAGAAAGTATTTGTGGATAAGAAATTAAAGGTTAAAGAAGTTTTTGTTCAAGAGGGAGATTATGTTGAAAAGGGAAAAGTTTTAATGACCTTTGATGAGACAGAGAGAAATAATATAAAAAGAAATTTAGAAAAAGAAAGATTATCTTTATCTAAATTAAAAAGAGATTATAAAGTTGAAAAAGAATTAAATAAAATTGGTGGAAGTTCAGCTAACTATGTAAAGGATTTATCAGAGGAGATAAAATCTAAAGAACTAACAATAGACTCTTTAAATGAGGATTTAGATAAAACAGCTGAAAGAATTTTAAGCCCTGTAAGTGGAACTATAACATCTTTACTAGCTCAAGAGAACTATTCAGTTAATACAGATGAGCCTTTACTAGAACTTGCAGATTTATCAGATATGAAAATAGTATTAGAGGTTCCAGAGTATGATGTTAAAAATATAGAGATGAATCAAAAATTAATAATTAAGCCTGAAGTATTTGAAAAGAAAAAATCATATGGTGGAGTTGTAACTAAGGTTTCAACAATTTCAAAAGTGTCAGAGGAAACTTCAGAAAATGTTTTAGAGGTGGAAGTAAAACCTGATGAAAAGATACCATATATAGTACCTGGATTTAAAGTGTCAGCTACAATATATTTAGACTCAAATGGAGAAGGAATAGTGATACCTAAGACAGCTCTTTTATTTGGGGATAATGAGTATTATATATATTTAGTAGGAGAGGGAAATAAATTAATAAAAAGTATAGTTAAATATAAAGATTTAAAAGGAAATAATATAGAAATAATTAAAGGATTAGAAAAAAATAGTAAATATGTTGTAAATCCATCTGAAAATTTAAAAGCTGGAGATATAATCGAGGTTAAAAAAATATGATAAAAATAACAGAATTAAATAAATACTATAAAAATGAAGAGATGTCTTTACATGCACTAAAAAATGTGGACTTACATATAAATAAAGGTGAATTTGTTGCAATTATGGGAAGCAGTGGAAGTGGAAAATCAACTTTTATGAATGTTATAGGTTGTTTAGATAAAGAGTTTCAAGGAAGTTATATTTTAGATGAAGTTCAAGTATCCTTAATAAAAGAGGAAGATATCTCTAAAATTAGGAATAAAAAAATTGGATTTGTTTTTCAAGCATTTAATTTATTATCAAACTTAACAGCTCTTGAAAATGTGGAATTACCATTAATTTATGCAGGTGTAAATCATAAAGAAAGAGTTGAAAGAGCAAGGGAAGTTTTGAAAAAAGTAGGTTTGGGGGAGAGATTAAGTCATAAGCCAAATGAATTATCAGGAGGACAAAAACAAAGAGTGGCAATTGCAAGGGCACTTGTGAATAATCCAGCTATAATTTTAGCAGATGAGCCAACAGGAAATTTAGATAGTCAATCTGAAGAGGAGATAATGAATCTTTTTTTAGAATTAAATCAACAAGGAAAAACTATAGTAATAGTAAGTCATGAACCAGAAGTGGCAAAATTTTGTAAGAGGATTATTGTTTTTAAAGATGGAGTTATAATAAAAGATGGTGGTGTTAGGTGAATTTTTTAGAAGTTTTAAAAGGAGCTATAAAAAATTTAAAAGGAAATAAAATAAGATCATTTCTAACAATGTTAGGAATAATAATTGGGATTTCTTCAGTAATAACAATGTCATCAATAGGAAAAGGTGGACAAGAAAATATAACAGGGAATTTAAAGAAAGGTGGATACGGTAAATTTGCTGTATCTGTTGATAAAAGTGAAGAAAGTTTTAGGTGGAAATATCTTTTTGATAAAAATGTAATAGAGAAATTAAAAGATACAAAAGAGTTTGGAAATATTAGTCCAGATATAACTGCAAGAATGAGAATAAAAATAGGGAAAATGAATGCTTTTTCATATTTAGAAGTAACAACACCAGATTTTGAAATTATTGAACCAGCCACTATGGTTTCTGGTAGAGGATTTTTACCTTTAGATTATAGTTCAGGAGAAAAAAATATTGTAATTGATAATGTTACAGCAAGACAGATATATAAAAATGAACAAAATGCCATTGGTAAAACTATTGATATAGCAAAAGGATGGAAAGGGAAAGAGATTACATATAATATAGTGGGAGTTATGAAAAATCCAATTGAACAGATGGCAAAAGTAATGGGTGGAAATAGATTTCCTAGATTTTTAAGAATGCCTCTTAATACATACGAAAAAATATATGGAGAAAAAGGGAATGGATATACTGACTTAGTAGTTTCATCAAAAAATCCTGAAAATATTGCAACTGATATGAAGAATATGAAGATTCAATTGGAGAAAATAACAGGAATAAAAGAGTTATATGAAGTTAGTATAAAAAATACAGGGGCAGAATCATTTGATAAAATTCTAGATACATTAAATATTTTCGTGACCTTTGTAGCAGGAATTTCTCTATTTGTAGGGGGAATTGGTGTGATGAATATAATGCTTGTAAGTGTTATAGAAAGAACAAAAGAGATAGGAATAAGAAAAGCAATAGGAGCTACAAATAAAGACATTTTATTACAATTTTTGACCGAATCAATTATATTGACAGGGTTTGGTGGCATTTTAGGAATAGTATTTGGAGTTATATTTGCACTGGGTATAGGAGAGGTAGTTGATATAAAACCAATATTTAGTATCTATTCAATATTTATATCATTGGGAGTCTCAACGTTGATAGGAGTGATGTTTGGAGTGGCTCCAGCAAGAAAAGCATCAAAACTTAACCCAATAGACGCTTTGAGAAGTGACTAAAATTGCGTTCTTAAATAAAACGATAAGAATTAAAAAAGTTCGAGTGTAAAAAAAGTTAAAAAAAGTAAAAAGAGACAAAAGTGTTGATTATAAACAAAAGATAGTATTTTTTATGAAAATATGTGCGGAAATTAAAAATGAGTATTTGACAAAAAAAAATAATGTTGTTAAACTTCTTTATGTGAAAAGGAAAAGATAATAAAATTAGGAATAAAATATAAATATATGAAAGGTTAAACCCTATTTATTTAGAGTTTAACCTCTAATTTTTTGAGAAAATTAATTACGTAAAAAAATTTTTATTATATAGGAGGATAAAAAGATGGTTTATTTTTTATTATTAATTTCTTTTGTTATTTTAATTAAAGGGGCAGATATCTTCATAGAAGGATCATCAAAAGTAGCTAAAATTTTTAAAATACCAGAATTAATTATAGGAATAGTTATTGTAGGTTTTGGAACATCAGCTCCAGAATTAGCAGAGATCGGAAGAGCGTCGTGTAGGGAAAGAGTGTACG
>NZ_CAMQYW010000118.1 GCF_947039425.1 uncultured Cetobacterium sp.
ATTTACTCCAAACTCTTCAGAATCTTTCTTTAACAATCTCCACATATCTTCTGATAGTGTTACTCTCACTTTTTTCATTTTTTACCCCCATATAATCTATGGGTTATTTTAGCATACTCTTTCTTTTTGTTCTTGATTTTTTTGTAATTTTGTTTCATATTTTTTTAGTTCTTCTACTCCTACTCCTATATATGGAAAAATAACAATTATATTTATTACTGTCATTATTCCAAGTCCAAAATCTGCAAGTGACCATACAAAATAATTTTGTTGAATTCCTCCAATATATACCATTAAAATAACTAAAATTTGATAAATTTTATTTAAATAATTTTGTTCTCCTATAAATAAAAGCGCATTTTTTCCATAAACTGTCACACCTAAAATTGTACTATATGAGAAAAAAAATAGTATTAAAACTGTAAATGGAATTCCAATCCATCCTATATGTGATCTTAAAGACTCTTGAAATAAAACCATTCCACTTAATCCATCAGTTATATTTTTATCAGCCAACAATACAATAAACGCTGTAGCACTACATATTAAAATTGTGTCTACAAAAACTCCTAATGCTTGAACCATCCCTTGTTTTGCAGGCTCATCAATATCTACTAAAGCTGCTGCATAATTTGAATTTCCACTTCCTGCCTCATTAGAGAATAATCCTCTTCTCACTCCTTGCATTATTACAGCACCCATTGCTCCACCAAATAATTGTTCTCCTCCAAAAGCTTGATACATTATATTTTTTAACATACTTGGAATACTATTAATATTTGTTAAAATGACAAATAATACAACTGCTAAATATAAAAATGCCATTAATGGTACAATTTTATTTAATGCTGATATTATTCTATCTTTTTTACTTTTCCCAAATATTGTTAACCCTACTATTATTGCCATTCCTAGTGATAAAATATATTTATTTATTCCATAAGCTCCTGAAGTTGATTCTACTACCGCATTAGAAGTAACTTGAATAACTCCCATATAGCAAACAACAGATGCTATAGAGTATACTAAACCAATCCATCTCTTTTTTATTTTTTTCTTTATTATCCAAGGGGTTCCACCTCTATAATTTCCATTTTCATCCTTATCTCTATATAAAACTGCCAAAGTTGATTCTATAAAAGAAGTTGATGCTCCTAAAATAGCTACAATCCACATCCAGAACAGTGCTCCTGGTCCACCTACTGAAATGGCGGCTATTACTCCAGCTATATTTCCTGCTCCAACTCTACAAGCAGTTCCTAAATAAAAAGCTTCTAGAGAACTCGCTCCATTTTTATTATTAGAATCAGTAAATAATGTTCCTAAAATCTCTTTAAACAATCTAATTTGCATAAATCTAGTTTTAAAAGATATATATATTGCCGTTCCAATTAACATTACAACCAATATATTTTTTCCCCATAATAAATTATTTGTAGAATTTATTACTAATTTTAATAACTCCATGAATAAACCTCCCTTAAAATTCTTTTTATTTTTCTATAATAACAAAAATATTATTCATTTTGTAGATAACAATTTTTTTTATTTTTTGTTCGTATTTTTAAATAAGCACCTTATATTTTTTAATATGTTATTATAATTTTTTTGTTCGTATGTATATTTTTTTGTTACTTTATTACTTTATTTTAAATACTTTTTTCTTGATTTCTTTTATTTTTTTTGATACAATTTTATAAATAAAATTATTTTTTTTACATACTTTATTAAAAAATGGAGGGTTTATGAATAAAAAGAAAGAGATTATTATACTTGGATTTGCACTATTTTCAATGTTTTTTGGAGCTGGGAACCTACTATTTCCACCATCAGTGGGGGTTGCTGTTGGACAAAGTTGGTTACCTGCTAGTTTAGGATTTTTCTTAACAGGAATAGGATTACCCTTACTTGGAATACTTGCTTTTACGAAAGTTGGAAATTTAGATGAATTTGCTAATAAAGTTTCACCTAAATTTAATAGTATCTATTCTACAGTTTTAATTTTAGTTATTGGACCCTTATTTGCTATTCCTAGAACTGGTTCAACAACTTTTGAGATGGGTATATTACCATTATTCCCAAATGTTGATCATTTTATACTAGCTTTAATTACTTCAGTTTTATTCTTTGCATTAACTTTATTCTTAGTTCTAAACGAATCTAGCATAACAGATATTCTTGGGAAATTTTTAACGCCAATAATTTTAGTGATTTTATCACTTATAACTATTTTAGGATTTACTAAAACATTAGGAACTCCAGTTCCTACAACTATTTCTGGAAGTCAGTTTTCTTATGGTTTTATTAGTGGATACCAAACTATGGATGCTTTAGCATCAGTATTGTTCGGAGTTATCATTATAAGAGGACTTGAGGGGAAAGGAATTACAGATGTTAAAGAACAGAAATCATATCTATCTAATGCTGGTTTTATTGCTGCCTTTGGTTTAGGATTTATATATTTAAGTTTAATTTATTTAGGAGCTCAAATTAGTAGTATCAAAGGATTATCTACAGCACAAACTACTTTAACTTTAGCTCAAATGACTTTAGGAAATGTTGGGAAAATCGCTTTCGGTATTTGTGTAGCTGCTGCTTGTTTAACTACTTCAGTTGGTTTAGTTGCCTTAGCTAGTGATTGGTTCTCTAAAATAACTAAGATTTCATATAAAACTTTTGCTATTTTAATTTGTTTGTTTTCAACAATTTTATCTGTAGCTGGTTTAGATTATATTATTTCTCTTTCTGTTCCAGTTTTAGTTATACTATATCCAATAACAATAGTTTTAATTTTATTAAACATTTTCAATATCCAAAATCATTATACTTTTAAATTTGTTGTTCTTATAACTTTTTCAATAAGTATTCTTGAACTATTTAAAGTTAATCTATCATTTATTCCATTTGCAAATGATGGTTTCGCATGGTTTTTACCAGCAATTATAACTTTTATCTTAACATCTTTTATTAGCAATCTAAACAAAAAAAGCTTCCCTGCATAATTATGCAGAGAAGCTTTTTTATTTCTATTTAAACATTAATTCAACTATTGAGAAAAATCCTATCGCCCACATTATCGGTTTAATTTCTTGTGGTTTCCCTTTAAATAAACAAACTAAAATATATGAAATAAATCCAAATGCTATTCCTATAGATATACTATAAGTTAATGGCATCATTATTATTATTAAAAAACAAGGTATTGCTACTTCTATATTATGAAAATCAATATCTAACAAATTCTTAAACATATATACCCCAACTAGCATTAATGCTGGTGCTGTTGCAAATGGAGGTACTATTCCAATTATTGGTGAAAAGAAAAGTGCTACGACAAAAAGTATCGCTGTTGTTAGTGCTGTTAATCCTGTTCTTCCTCCAACAGCTATTCCAGATGCTGATTCTACAAATGTAGTTGTTGTCGATGTTCCTAAAAGAGAACCTATAACTGTTGCCATTGCATCTGCTTCTAATATTTTACTCACATTTTTTATTTTACCTTTTTCATCTATCATTTCAGCTTCATGTGCGCAAGCCATTATTGTTCCTAAAGAATCAAATAAATCTACAAACATAAAGGAAAATATTGAACCTAAAAATATTGGTTTTATTGCTCCTATTATATCTAACTTTAAAGCTATTGGAGCTATACTTGGAGGAGAAGAAATTATTTCTTTTGGTAATGAAACTTCACCAAATACCACGCCTAAAATAGTTGTTATAACTATTCCAATTAAAATTCCACCTTTAACTTTTCTCATTTCTAAAAATCCCATAATTGCAAATCCTACTAATCCTAAAACAACACTTGTATTAAATTTCCCTAAAGCCACTACTGTTGCTGGATTTGTAACTATCAATCCCATGCTTTGCATTCCTATAAAAGCTATAAATAAACCTATTCCAGCACCTACAGCTAATCTCAATGCTTCTGGTATAGCTTCTATTATTTTTTCTCTTAATCCAGAAAATGTTAATCCTAAAAAGATTATTCCTGATATAAATACTACCCCTAAAGCTTCTTGCCAAGTTGCTCCATTACCCAATACTAGTGTAAATGTAAAAAATGCATTTAACCCCATTCCTGGTGCCATTGCTAGTGGTGCGTTTACCCAAAATGCTGTTATTCCAGTTCCTATTGCTGAAGCTAAACATGTTACAGTTATTAAAGCTCCTTTATCCATTCCTGTTAACGATAATATAGATGGATTTACAAAGATAATATAAGCCATTGTTAAAAATGTTGTTATTCCTGCTATTACTTCTTGCTTCACTGTTGTTCCATGTTCTTTTAATTTAAAAATTTTTTCCATTATCCCTCCACTTTATAGTTAAATTTTAATTATTGATAAATAAAATAGCCTATATAATAAAATATAGGCCATAAAAAATGACCCATAGCAAGCTATTTACGGCAGCTCGTAGAAACTCTTCACCTTATTTGAAGTATATATGGATTCTTGTATTCTTTTCTTGTTACTCTAACATAGTAATTTACTATTCAATTTTTGTCAAGTTTTATTTACTTTGATTTTTATGTTTTAATTTAATATAATAGTTTATATTAAATTACATATAGGGGTGAAATATGAACAAAACTTTTGCAAGTGATAACTATAGTGGTGTACATAAAAAAATATTAGAAAAAATTATTGAAGTTAATGTAGGTCATGCTTCTGCATATGGTAGTGATGATGTAACCAATGAAGCAGTTGAAGAATTTAAAAAATATTTTGGTGATGTTGAAGTTTTTTTTGTTATAAATGGAACTGGTTCAAATGTTTTATCTTTAGAAGCTCTAAAAAATAAAACATCTGGAGTTTTATGTGCAGATAGTGCGCACATTTTTCAAGATGAAACTGGAGCTCCTAGTAAAATAACTGGAATGCAGTTAATAACTATTCCTAGTGAAGATGGAAAATTTGATATAGCCCTTGCTAAATCTAGATTAAATTTCAAAGATACTTTTCACAAACCAAATATTGATATTATCTCTATTAGTCAAACTACAGAATCTGGAACTATCTATACAATCGAAGAGATTAAAAACATTTCAAAATTTGCAAAAGAAAATAATATGTATCTTCATATGGATGGTGCTAGAATTGCAAATGCTGCTGTTGCTTTAGGATGCTCTTTTAAAGAACTCTCTGGAGATTTAGGTGTAGATGTTTTATCATTTGGTGGGACTAAAAATGGACTTATGTATGGAGAGGCAATTATTTTTTTTAATAAAAAATTAGCTGAAAATTTTACTTGGATAAGAAAACAAAATCTTCAATTAGTTTCTAAAATGAGATTCTTATCTGCCCAATTCATCCCATATTTAAAAGATAATATTTGGTATGAATGTGCTAAAAATGCCAATGACATTGCTAAATATTTAGAAGAAGAATTATTAAAAATAAATATAAAAGTTACTAATCAAGTTTTAGGAAATACTGTTTTTGCTATCCTTCCTAAAGAAGTAATAACTCCCTTACAAGAGTTTTGTCACTTTTATATTTGGAATGAAAATTTAAATGAAATTAGACTAGTAACTTCCTTTGATAGTACTAAAGAAGACGTCGATTCTTTCATAAAAA
>NZ_CAMQYW010000119.1 GCF_947039425.1 uncultured Cetobacterium sp.
TCATAATTAATATCATCTTTTATATCTAAATAAAATTTACTTTCACTTTTTTTGGTTGTAATTAAACTTATTTCATATATATTTTCTTTTTTCAAATTTTTTATAATATCAACTAATAATTTTTCTGCCCCTCCTATATCTAAAGAATCAATGCAAAACCCTATCTTTTTCTTCATAAATCTCTCCTTTATTTTGGAATAACGCTTTCTCTATTCCAATAAACATTTCCTTTTGTTATTTTTGCTGGCGACCCAACAGCTATAGAGTTTTCTTTTATTTCACTACTTACAATACTACATGCTCCTATTATAGATCCATTCAATATTTTACTTCCCTTTAAAATAATTGTTCTTGTTGCAATCCAAACATTATCTCCAATTAAAACTTCTTTTCCTTTATTTATCCATTTATTTGTGTTCAAATCTAATATTTTATGAGAATCGGTATTTCTTATTTCTACATCATAAGATATCATACAATTTTTCCCAATTTTTATTGCATACGGTTCTAATGATACAATTTGAGTTTTCCCACATGTCGTATTTTCATCTATTTCAATTATTCCATCTTTATTGTGCATAATAATATTCAAATTATTTAAATCACAATTTTTCCTTATTAAAATTTTATTATTATTCCCATTAATTGAAATTTTACTCTTATTTATTCTTGCTCCTTTTTCAATTAATAATATATTATTTTCCCCAGATATTTTAATTTTTGACAATCTAACTCTTCCAAAACACTCTAATATATTTTTTCCTTTTATCTTTACTAAACTTCTATCTTTTAAATATTTAAATTTATATTTATATCCCATCAAATATCACCCAATATTTTTATTTTCACTATAAGTTTTTCATATTTAAACTTATATTTATGTTCTTGTGTAAACTTTTCTTTTTCTTTTAAATCTACTTTTTCAATTATTATATTTGTTAATTTATCTTTTAAATCTTTTAAATTATCAATTGAAAATATTTCACCTACACTTTCATCATTTGTTATATCTTTTGCTGCACAAGTATTTGATGTTAATATATAATTATTAAAAGCCATCGCTTCTACCATAACAATGCCAAAACTTTCCCATAATGATGGCAGTACAAAAACTTTAGAACAATTATAATATTCGTTTAATTGCTTTTTTTCTTTAATTTCTCCTGTAAAAATAACTTGCTTTTTCTTTTCAGGATATTTTTTAAAAAAGTCATCAATTTTTTTTTGAAAATTATTTTCAATAGAACCTATAAAATAAAATTTCCAATCTTTTAGTTCAACTTGCTCTAAAATTTTTAATAAAAATTCTGTATTTTTTTCTTTTGTTCCTAATCTTCCAACAGTTAAAAATATATTCTCTTTTTCTTGGAACTCTTTAATTTTAAAGTTTTTTTCAATAAATAAATTATCATAACCATTTGGCATATGTATTGTTTTCCCTATCGTAGAAATCCCTGCATATTCATCTTTCATAATTTTAAAAGCTTCTTCTGTTTCATAACTAATTAGATCAATCATTGTTATTAATTTTTTTCTTTTAGCATATTCTTTTGTTTCTTTTCTTTTTCTAAAAAATTCTCTTAAAGTCTTTGGCTTCATTAGTATTCTTTCTATTTCTTTATTATAAACTTTCAAATTAAAATCAGCCTTCACATATATTTTACCATTCGGATTTAATTTTTTATAAAAAAATGCATTCCAATAACTACATTTTGTTATATGAAATAACATTAAAATATCTATCTTTTTTGCATTTTTTAAAATATAAAAATATAACGGAATTCTTTTTAAAAACATAACCCAAGATGCAAATTTTTTCATATTTTTAAACCATCTTGAAATTTTTACTATTTTAACTCCTCTTATTTCATCTGGTAAATCTCTTTTTAAATTACATGTCACTATTTCGCTATCATAACCTAAAATCTCATAAGCATATATCGGTAACATTCCATTATCTTTCCCTATCCATGTATATTCAAACTCTTCACATATATGAACAAATTTTTTTTTCATTTATCTTCCTTTTTATTTTAAATTTAAAATTTTAATAAAATCATTGTGGTATGAATTATCTAGTCCAAATTCGCAATAATATTTTCTATCTTTAAATATTTTATTTTTTTGTTTATAATAATACTCTTCATTTAAACTTTGTTTTTTACTCGGATCATTATAATGATATAGATGAAGTTGGATTTTTTCTGTTTTTATTTCTTTTCCTTTTATTCCTGCAACACATAATCTATTTCCAAAATCATCATCCTCGTATCCCCACCCTTGATACTTCTCATCATAACCATTTACTTTTTCATAATCAGTTTTATATATTCCATACGTCATTCCAGCTAATCTAATTCCTCTTCTATTTAATAAAAATTTTTGAAAAATCCTTCTTTTTTTATCTGAATAATACTGTTTTTCCATATTTTCTAGATAAAGTTCAGGTATATTTTTTAAAAGATCATTATAGTTTCTACTATTATTCAAATCTAGTATTATTTTGTCTTTTTCTTCTTCTGTTGTATTATGTGCTCTTCCCATTAAATAAATACCTTTTTTACTTTCTTTTAACATTTTTTCTATATAATCATCTGGAAAAATAAGGTCTTGATCACAAAAAATCAATATTTCTCCACTAGATTCTCTAACAGCATTATTAAGTGCTCTTGTTTTTCTAAACCCTTTATCTTCTTGAAACACATGTTTTATTTTAAATTTAGCTTCATCTATTAAATCTCCAATATAGTCAAGAACTTTTTCCTTTGATCCATCATCTGTTATTATTAATTCATTAGGTATTTGTGTTTGATTTAATAAGCATATCAAAAGTGCTCTTAAGTGTTCCATTCTATTATATACAGGTACAATTACTGATATTTTTATATTTTCCATCCTTTATCCCTCAATTTTTTCTTTTTTTCTTTTATCTTTTCTATAAATTTTAATCTTTTAAGTTTTTTCACTCCCAATGCAAAGTAATAAAAAATATCTTTTTCATATGGGTATTTCATCTCTTTGTACGAATCCATTTTCATAGTAAGCATATCATAATGCGCTCTATATTTTCCAAAAAACATTTTTTTAGCTTGTGTGTCAATAATCTTAACAACATTATCTTTTACTAAAAAATTACCTGGATTAAAATCACCGTGATAAACTCTATTTTTATGCATTTTTTTCACAAGTTTTACAAACTCTAAATTTTTATTTATATCAATTATTCCTTCAAAATACTCCATTAAAAATCCAGAATATTCTATCATTCCAAATTTTCTACTAGTTATTGCCAATAAAGGTTTTACAAAATCACTAAATCCTTCATTATTTAACCTATTTATATTTTTTAATGTTGTAACTGCTTCACCCTTTTTTAACAATGTCATTATTTTTCTTTGTGGAATTCTATACTCATTTCTTGGTTCTTTAAAAACATATTTTTTATTATTTATTTCTATAATCGCTACAAAATTACGTTTTGTATCTTTAAGTTTTTTTATAATTTTATATTTTTTATTTACAATTTGTATTCCTAATTGTAAATAATTACTATCTATACTAAATATTTCATATTTTTCATATCTGATTTTTTTTAACATTTATTAAAAATCCTTTCTATTTCTTTTATATCAAATTTATTAATATCACTTTCTTCTCCTAATGTAGCTACATCTTTAGAAAAAATTTGTTTCCCTTCCTTATAATTTGGAGCCCAAACTATAGAATTACTATCATCAGTATCCTGTCTATATATTCCTACTAATGGCTTTTTAAATGTTGCAGCTATATGAATTATTGATGTATCTGGAGATATTATAAAATTAGATTTTTTTATAAGAGAAGCTACTTCAAGTATTCCATCTAACTTAATATATCTAGCATTTCCTTCCAAGTCCTTTGTTATTTCATTTATTTCATTTTCTTTTGATTTTTCTCCTATAAGATATATCTTATATTTGTTTTCTTTATTAATTTTCTTACAAATTTCTATTACTTTTTCTTTATATAAACTTCTATGCTTACTTGCTGCATAGGGATTAATCACAATAATATTAGTGTCATCACCTATTAGTAATTTTATTTTTTCATCTATTTTCGAAGGTATAACTATCTTATAGTTCAAATCTGGATTATTTATATTCAATATTCCAAGTATATTTTTATATACGTTACTAATATGTTTTTTTCTACTTTTTTCATATGAAATATCAAAAATATTCCATTCTTTTTTATTTAATCCTACATTTATCTTTGCATTACATAACTTAATTAATTTCATTTGATTAACTCTTAATACTTCTGAAAAATCAATTAGAATATCATAATTTTCTTTAGTAATCATTTTTCCTAATTTTTTTTCATTTCCTTTTTTATATTCATAAATAATATCTATATTTTTATTATATTTTATAATATCTAGTGCTCCACCTTTAGTTAAAACTCCTATTTTTATATTTGGATATTTTTTTTTTATTTCTCTAAACATAATTGTACTTATTATCATATCTCCTATTTTCCCATCATATCTTAAAAAAATAATAGATTTTATTTTAGTCATTTCAATCTTTTCATTAATTATTAAATTTTTATTTTTTTTTATTTTTTTATCCCATAATAACTTTCCAATTCTAAGTCTTTTTGGTCTTAAAAAATCTTGAATGATTCTATTTAATTTTCTAATCATTTCATATTTCCCTCCAAACGTTTACATAAATTATAACATATTTATTTTTATTTTTTTTATTTTTTCAATTCTTTATTATCTATTAAAATAATATTTTATGATATAATATATCATCATAAGGGGGTGGGGATTTATGCAAACTATTGTTTCTGGAAAAAGAAGTTCTGTTTTCTTTAATCCAAAAAATAATACATATTTAAAAACATTTTCGCCAAAATTTAGTTCTAAGATTAAATTCTTTTTAAAATTTAGAAAATATCCTGGAGAAAATTTCTTTTATATTTCAACAAGATTAAATAAATTAAATATTAAAACAGTTGAAATTTTAAATTTTACTAAATATTCTGTTACTACAAATAGATTAGAAGGGGATATTCTATTTGATTATTTAAATAAATTTCCAGAGAACAAAGAAATCATTTATAGATATATTGAATTAGTATCAAAAGTTTTAAACAACAATTTATATTATGGAGATTTTAATCTTTTTAATTTTATTGTTAAAGAAAATGAACTATATGCTTTAGATTTAGAAGATTATAAACCTTATATATTTTCAAACAAAAAAGAAGCTATTAGAAGATTATATTCAAAAGTAGATTCTTGGATTATTGACGAAATAATTAAAAAATTGTAAATAAAAAAGGTTTGATTTCTTTTAAAGAAATTAAACCTTTTTTATCTTAATATTAGTTATAAATGCTTTTATCATTTTTTAATATTTCATATGCTTCTTTTTCTCTAAACCTAAAAGGTATACATGGATTACCACCTGCTAAAGCAATAATGGAATATTTTTTACAACTATGGACCCTACCTGTATTATCGCTC
>NZ_CAMQYW010000120.1 GCF_947039425.1 uncultured Cetobacterium sp.
TCTAATGTTAAGATATTTTGTGTGGGAAATATAACAGTTGGTGGAACAGGAAAAACACCAGCTGTACAGTTTTTTGTAAAAAAATTATCTAAAATGGGAAAAAAAGTTGCAGTTGTATCAAGGGGATATAGAGGGAAAAGAAAGGAAGAACCTCTTGTAGTAAGTGATGGTAAAAAAATATGGGCAACTCCAAAAGAAAGTGGAGATGAATCTTACTTACACGCTTTAAATCTAAAGGTTCCAGTGATTGTTGGAAAAAATAGATATGAAGCATGTAAACTTGCAGTGGAAAAGTTTGGAGTAGATACTATTGTACTAGATGATGGATTTCAACATAGAAAATTAAAAAGAGATAGAGATGTTGTTTTAATTGATGCAACTAATCCATTTGGTTGGGGTGCTCTTTTACCAAAAGGAACACTAAGAGAGGATTTTAAAAAGGCTGCAGAAAGAGCAGATGAGTTTATAATTACAAAATCTGATTTAATTCCAGAAACTGATTTAGAAAAAATAAAAAGATTTTTAAAAGTAAAATTTAAAAAATCAATATCTGTTGCAAAACATGGAGTAACATCTCTTTGTGATGTTGATGGAAATGCAAAGCCACTATTTTGGGTAGCAGGAAAAAGAGTATTACTTTTTTCAGGTCTTGCTAATCCTTTGAATTTTGAAAAAACTGTAATATCTTTAAATCCAGAGTATATTGAAAGAATTGATTTTATTGATCATCATAATTTTAAAGAAAAAGATTTTGAAACAATAAAAAAGAGAGCAGAAGCAATGGATGCAGATTTTATAATAACAACAGAAAAAGATTTAGTAAAAATACCTAAAAATTTAATGATAGAGAATCTATATGTATTAAAAATAGAGTTTTCAATGATAGAAGATAATAGCTTAGAAGGAATTGGTGAAATTAATGATAAATAGAATAGAAAAAAGAGTAGAAAAATTATTAGAAAATATAGATTCTTTAGATAAAAGAGCATATTTAACAGTGACAGGAGAGGGAGATATTCTTAGAAAAAAAATGAACTTAGCAGTTCCTTGTATGGTTTACTGTGAAAACGATGAACTTTTTCAAACTCAGTTAGAAAAAGAGATTGATTTTAAAGAGAGACAAAAAGATAAAGATATAAGTAGATTGTCAAATGTTGACTTAGTAAAAGCAGTTGATATTTTTACAAAGGTTGTTATAAAAGGTGAATTAGAATTTGCTAAAAGATATGGAAAAGAGTTAGCTTTAAGAGATAAAGAATTATTTTATAAAACACTATTTAACCTTTCTTTAATGGATAATATAAAGTTTAAAAAGCCATTAATGGCTTTAGCATTTAAAGAGATTATGGAAGTTATTGGATGGAATGATAAAATAGGTTATTTAGTAATATCTTATTTTACAAAGCAAAGATATGATTTAAATGAATTTGAAAATGCAAAAGAGTATATAGGAGAAGAGTTCGAAGTTGAAGAATCTTTAGATCTAGTTGCATATAAAAAAGTATTAGAATCATATGAGTATAAAAATAGTAAGAAATACAGATATATATTAAAAAAAGAAAATGAAAAATTAGAAAAAAAAGAAATGCTTAATATAGAACAGGAGATATTAAAAACAATATAGCTTTGGGAGGAGTTTATGTTAAATTATTTTAATATAAAAATGATAAATATTTTTGACGATGGGTCTCTTACAAAAGATAAAATATTAAAAATGATGGTAGAAAATATAAGTGAAAATAGTGAATTAATAGTTGATAAAAATATTTTTTATTTAGAAGTTTTAGAAAGAGAAAAAGTTGGAACAACTGGAATCGGAATGGGAGTAGCTATTCCTCACGCAAGAACAGATGCTGTTAAAGATATTGTATTATCTGTGGCGTTACTTAAAAATCCAATTGATTTTAATTCTTTAGATGGAGAAGGAATAAAAGTAGTAGTTTTAGTGGGAGCTCCTAAAGGTGGAAGTAAAAAATATTTAGAGCTTTTATCAATGCTTTCAAGAATATTTAGAGATAAAAAAAATAGAGATAGTATTATAGAGTGTACAACTAAAGATTGTTTAATAGAGGCTATAGCGGAGATAGGTTAATGAAAATAGGAATTTATGGAGGAAGTTTTAATCCTATTCATAATGGACATGTTTTTATTGGAAAATTTATAATAGATTATTTAAACTTAGATAAACTAATAGTTATTCCTGTTGGAATTCCATCACATAAAAATAATGATTTAGCTAGTGCTAGATTAAGAATTAAAATGTGTAGGAAAGCTTTTGAAAATATTGAAAAAGTTGAAATCTCAGATATAGAGATAAAAGATAATAAAATATCTTATACTTATGATACTTTATTAAAAATAAGAGAGCTATATCCAGGAGATGAATACTTTGAAATAGTTGGAGAGGATTCAGGAGAAAATTTTAAAAATTGGAAAAATTATAAAGATATATTAACTTTTGCAAAAGTAGTTGTTTTAAAAAGAAAAGGATATAAAACAAAAATAGAGGATGAAAACTTAATTGAAATAGAAAGTCCATATATAAATATATCTTCAACAGAAATAAGAGATTCAATAAAAGAAAATAAATCAATAGAGAAACTAGTTCCAAAAAAAGTAAAAGAACTTATATATGAAAAAGGATTATATAAAAAAGACAAGTTTTAAACTTGTCTTTTTTTAGTCTAATATGTTGTCAGCAATATGGTAAGTAGGATCATCCATAATGTTAACTTTTATAATATCCTTAGCATTAGTAAGCAAATTTTTACAGTCAGGGCTTAAATGCTTTAAAATTATTTTTTTATTTAATATATGATATTTTTCAGTTAGAGCATTAATAGCTTCAATGGCTGAGTGATCCATAACATGAGAGTCTTTAAAATCAATGATAACAGTTTCAGGATCAAGTTTTGGAGTGAAAATCTCTTTAAAACTGCTAACTGATCCAAAGAATAGAGGACCATTAAGAGTATATATTTTTTCATTGTTATTAATAGAGCTAGCTGCATTTATTTTTTTACCCTTTTCCCAAGAGAACATAAGTGCTGATAAAATAACACCAATAACAACAGCTACAGCTAAGTCTTCAAATATTGTAATAAACATAACAATAACAATAATAATAAGATCTTTTTTAGGTATTTTAGAGCAAAGTTTAAAGCTTTTCCATGCAAAAGTTTCAATAACAACAATAAACATAACCCCAACAAGAGCTGCTAGAGGAATTATCTCAATAACTTTTGAGCCTAAAAGAACAAATAAAAGAAGAGAGATAGACATAGAAATACCAGAAAGTCTTCCCTTACCACCAGATGATAAATTTACCATTGATTGTCCAATCATAGCACAACCTCCAGTTCCACCCATAAATCCATTTAAAAGATTACCGATCCCTTGACCAATGCATTCCTTATTAGATTTTCCTCTAGTATCAGTAATATCGTCTATTAAAGATAAAGTTAAAAGAGATTCAATTAATCCAACTAAAGTACCAATAATAGCAAAAGGAAGTATAATTTTTAAAGTTTCGATATTTAAAGGTAGATTAGGTATATGAAATTTAGGTAATCCTCCGGATAAACTTTCATTTGCAAAATCCTTAACATTTGGCATATGAATTCCAAGTTGAGATATTTTAATAGATAAGATAGTCGTAATAATAATTGCTGCAAGAGAAGCAGGAATAGCTTTAGTAAATTTAGGTAAGAAATGAGTAACAAGCATAGTAATAACAACAAGAATTACCATTATATAAAGTTGTGGCCCCTTCATCCAAACTTTTTCACCTAAAGTGTTGATAATTTTAAATTGCGCAAGTTGAGCAATGAAAATAACAACTGCTAGACCATTTACAAATCCAAGCATAACAGGATGTGGAATCATTCTAGAGAATTTTCCAAGTTTAAAAATTCCAATAAATATTTGGAAAAGACCCATTAAAACAACAGTTGCAAAAAGGTATTCAACTCCATGGCTTCCAACTAAAGCGGCAAATACAACAGCAATAGAACCAGCGGCTCCTGAAATCATTCCAGGTCTTCCACCAAAAATAGCAGCACATAGTCCTATTAAAACAGATGTATGAAGTCCTACTATTGGTGAAAGTCCTGCAGCAAAAGCAAAGGCTATAGCTTCTGGAACCATAGCTAAAGATGTAGCTAATCCAGCTAAAACATCATTTTTAATTTTTGAAATATTAATCAATAAATTTTCCTCCTAAGTAAATACTAATATTTTATACGTAGGTAATATTATAACAGAAAATATAAAAATAAACAAATAAAATAAGCAATACAAAAGAGAAGGCGAGCGTTTTTTCTATGGTAAAAATATTGATTATATGGTAAAATTTAATGACTTATTGAGAGGAGAAATAGAATGGAACTTAAAATACCAGATCATATTGCTATAATTATGGATGGAAATGGGCGTTGGGCTAAACAAAAAGGAATGCCTAGAACTTATGGACATAAAGCAGGAGCAGATACACTTAGAAAAATACTTAGTTACTCAGGTGAAATTGGTGTAAAATATCTTACTGTTTATGCATTTTCTACAGAAAATTGGAAAAGAGCTAAAGAGGAAGTAGATACTTTAATGTTTTTGTTTAAAGCATATTTAAAAAGTGAAAAGAAAACTTTGATGAAAAATAATGTTAGATTTTTAGTGTCTGGACGAGAAGAAGGAGTAAGTAAGGATTTATTAAAAGAGATAAAAAAACTAGAAGAGGAAACAAAAGATAATACAGGAATAACTCTTAATATAGCTTTTAATTATGGTGGAAGAAGTGAAATTGTAGATGCCATAAATAAAATGATAGAAAATAATGAGACAAATATAACTGAGGAAACTGTTGAAAAATATCTATATACTAAAATTCCTGATCCAGAATTGGTGATTAGAACTAGTGGAGAAATGAGAATTTCTAATTTTCTTCTTTGGCAAATAGCATATTCTGAAATATATGTGACGGAATCTTATTGGCCAGATTTTAATAAAGAGGAATTAATTAAGGCAATAGAAAATTACAGTAAAAGAGATAGGCGTTTTGGAGGAGTAAAATAGATGTTAAATAGAATTTTAGTTGCACTAATAGGAATACCTATATTATTAACAATTTTATTAAAAGGTGGATTATTATTATTATTATTTGTAAATTTTGTTATCTTTATTGGATTATTTGAATTTTATAAAATGGCAGAAATAGGTGGAAAAAAACCAGAAGTAAACTTGGGATATATTGCTGGAATGGCTATTCCAAACTTAGTTTATTTTTTAAAAGCATCAAATTCAGAGATTGCTTTTATATTGCCTTTAGTATTTTTATTAATAACATGTATGGGTAAAAAAGTTTTACAAAATAAAGTAGAAAATTCAAGTAGAGATATAGGGATAACAATACTTGGAGTAATATATGTTTCGGGATTATTTAGTCATTTGTTATTAATGAATTATTTACCAAAAGGTGGGATGTGGTTATTAAGTATTCAAATATTAGTTTG
>NZ_CAMQYW010000121.1 GCF_947039425.1 uncultured Cetobacterium sp.
TGTAGTGAAAAATACAACCATAAATGGCGTCTGAAGTATTGTATTATATTCTATTGAACCTATTTTAAAACTTCTTATAAATAAATGAATAAGTGAAAAAATAATTCCCCCTATAACTGGTGCTGGTATTCCAAATCTATTAAAAAATTTAGAATTATTTTTTATGTATAATCCCACATAAAAAGAGAGCAGCCCAATTGCCAAAGTTCCAATCATATCAAATTTTATTAAAAATCCCATATATCCCTCCCAAATAAAATTTATAGTATTAATTCTATTACTTTTTAATTTTAAAAAAGTCAAGATTTATTAGATATAACAAAAAATAAAAAAATACCCTGATAACTTTATTAAAATTATCAGGGTATTTTTATTTTATAGCTTCTTTTTTTGTCCAAAATATCTTATTTGACCCATTAGGTCTAATTTCAACTAATTCTTTATGATTACTTACTATATAAACTAAAGTTCCAGCTTTAAAAATACCACCTTCATCTTTAATTCTTAATTTCTCCAAATGATCATCTGCTGTTTTATAACTTTCAACTGACAATACATTAATATACTCTTTTAATTGTATTTTTGTTTTAGTAAAAACATATCCCTCTTTTGTTATTCCCTTACTTCCTGCTAAGGCTAAAGACCCCATTAAAAATAATCCAACTAAATAATTTAACTTTCTCATTTTTACCCCTCCGTATGTGAATTTATTTGCATAATTTAATATACCACATTTGCACCTAAAAATAAAGAAAATATATTTTTAAAAATAAAAAAAATGAAACTATTTTTCCTTTATTCAGTGAAGTAATTTTATTTCAATATTTTTTTTGCCTCTACAAATCTTTGACCTGCTGTAAAAAGAACTATTATTGTAAATAAATTTATAATAACATCTGCACGTTCACCACATATTATCATTAAACTTAACATTATAAATCCTTCTGATCTTTCTGCTAATCCAGCTTGATAATGAAAAGTTTTTTCTCCTTTATTTTCTGCTAAAGATCCAGTTGTTAAAAAAATGGTCATTGATATTATAATACTTACTGCTAAAAATAGTGATATTAAACTAAATTGAGGATATTTTAAAGCTATTCCTATTATAACAGCACCTTCTACTATTCTATCAAAAGTTATATCCATAACTGTTCCAAAAGATGAAAATGTTTTTTGTTCTCTTGCTATAGTCCCATCAACAGCATCTAAATATCCTGAAAACCACAATGTTAAAATTGCTACAATTGGATATTCTAAATAAGCTAATACTCCACTTGTCACTCCTAGAAGCATAGCTATTACAGTTACATTATTAGCACTTAAATTTAACTTAATTGCAAGTAATGCTCCTTTTTTTATTAATGGTTGAAGATATTTTCTACAATGCGTATCTAACATTTTTACCCCTCTATAATTATTTTTCTATTTATATCATAATCTATAAAAACTTTTTCACCTATTGAATATCTTTCATCTCCAGAACTAACAATTTTAAGAATCTCTTCATTAATTTGAACCTCTAATAAAAATTCTCCCATTTTAAATTCAATATTCTTTATAATTCCCTCTATTTTAGATTCTTTACAAAGCTTTATATTTTTTCCACGAAGACCTACATAGGTTCCATTAGAAATTTTTTCATTAAAAATTTCCTCAAAACTTTCTTTTTTTAAAATATTTTCAACAGCAAGTAATTGAGCTGTATACATTTTTTTAGAATTATAATAAAGTTCTTCAGGTGTTCCGTAGTCTAAAAGTTCTCCCTTATACATAATTCCTATTTTATCTGAAAGATAAAATGCTTCTTCTCTATCGTGAGTTACAAATATTATTGTAATATTTAATTTCTTATGTAAATTTTTTATTAATTTTTGCATATATTCTCTTAGATTAAAATCTAGTGCTGAAAAAGGTTCATCCATCAATAAAATTTTAGGCCTAGTTACAAGAGCACGTCCGATTGATACCCTCTGCTTTTCTCCTCCTGATAGTTCATTTGGAAAATGTTTTTCTTTTCCCTCTAAATGCATCTCTAAAATAGCCTCTTTAACTCTTGTATTAATCTCTGCTTTTGGAACTTTTTTTATTTTTAAACCAAAGGCTATATTTTCATAAACATTTAAATGAGGAAGCAATAAATCTTGTTGAAATACCATTGATATATCACTGTTTTTTATCGCTTTTATTGGGGTTTTATTAGCTACTAATATCTCCCCTTTATATATTGGATCTAATCCTGCTATTAAATTTAAGATTGTTGATTTCCCTGATCCTGATTGTCCTAAAATGCTTACAAATTCCCCTTCTTTCACATGACAATTTATATTTTTTAGTGAAAACCCTGAAAAATGTTTTGATATATTTTGTATTTTAATCATTGTTTCTATCACTCTTTCTATATATAATTTTTAAGATTTTTCCAATTAGAAAAACTAAGAAGTAAGTAAATAATACATAAATTACACTATATACTGTACCGCTTCCAATATCTCCATTTGATAAATATGGCATCATTAAAATTGGTAAGGTCATAACTTTCCCTCCACCAATTATAAAAGTTACTAAATATTGAGCTAAAGATATTATTATTACTAAAGACATTCCAACTAAAAATGAAGGTGTTAAAATTGGAAGAGTTATTTTAAAAAATATTTCAAGTGAATTCGCTCCTAAAATCTTACCCATATTTATATAATCTTTACTAAGAGTTAAATATCCTGCTCTCATACTTTTTACATAATAAGGCATTGTTGTCACACTGTGAACTATACCAACACCTAAAATCGTTTCAATTAACCCTAATTTTATAAAAGCAAATTGCAATCCCATAGTACTAACCATTGCTGGCACTATTAATGGAAGAATTATTAAAAATTCTATTATATATTTTCCTTTAAAGTTTTCCCTTGCCATAAAAGCTGCTAAAGGAGTTCCTATTACAAAATTAATCCCCATTGCTATTATAGCAACTAAAATTGTTGTTCCTAAACTTGTATATGTTCCTTTTTGTGAAATAACGCTACTCCATAATTCTAAATTTAAACTCTTTAAAACTATTCCTACTAAAGGTAATAAGAATATTAAAGATATTATAAAGTAAACAATTATAATTAATTTTTTTCCCATTTTCTTTACCACTCTCTCTCTTCAAATTTAGAGAAAAATTTAAGTGCTATACAAGTAATTCCTCCAAATATTAAACCTATTATTGAAATCATTATATTCATAACCATTATTTCTCCTCTTTTATCCAGTGAGCTCTTAGCATATAAGTCAAAAATGCTTACAGCTAAAACTTTAGGATATGTAACTCCTAAAATATAAGGAGCTTCAAATGAGGCAAATAAATAAGTTAAAACAATAAAGAAACTTACACTTAGTGTTGGTAGAATTAATGGAAATACAATTTTTTTAAAAAATGAAAAATTACTCATTCCATATAATTTTCCAATAGAATCCCATTTTTTATCAACTCTAAACACTATTGGTAAAGTCATCATTGTCATAAAAGGTAACGCTTTCCAAATATAAGTTAAAATAATTCCAATTCCATTTGAATCATTTGTTAAAATAGGAAAATTATCTATTGTATTTATTAATCCAAATCTATATAACAGATTATTTATAATTCCTCTTTTCATTAAAAGTAATAAAACTCCATATGCCCCTACTAAGTAAGGGACAAAAACTGGAGCTTCAATTATTTTTTGAAAAAATTTTCCATAAAAATAACCTTTTCTTCTGCTTAAAAAAACTAAGTATAAAACTAAAATTGTCAATATTAAAGCTAAAAAAGCTGAAATACTATTTAGTTTAACTGTATACCAAAGACTTTTATAAAAACTTTCACTACATAAAACTTTTCCATAAAAATCCAATGTAAAACAAGATTTTTCCATTATTCGATTATATCCAAAAGACGTCATCAATACATAGTATAATCCATATATAAAAAACACTGATATATATAATAAAAAAGGAATCAAACATATTATTTTTTTAATTTTTTCCAACCCTTTCTATCCATCCTTCATCTATTATTTTCAACTTACTTGGAGCTAGTTCAAATACTCTTTTACTTGTAAGCTCTTTTAAATCAACCATTTTACCAGTTTCTAACATTTTTGAAAACTCTTCTTTTTGCTTCGAATTTAATTTATTTAAATCTAAAACAGTAAAATCTCCCCAATTTTTAGGTGATTGCTTTAACATTTGAATTTCTGGTGATATTAATTCATTTATTACTTTAATTGCATTTTCCTTATGTTGAGAATTAGCAGGAATGGCTAAATAATGATTATTAAATAAAGTTCCTTTATCTAATAAAAAACTCTTTGATTCTTTTGGAAACTCTCCTGAATTTATTTTAAAATTAACTTTATTTATTGTATATCCCATAGCAACATTAAGTTCTCCTGTTGAATAAAGCAAATCTATCTTTCCATCTGATTCTGGGTATGTTTTTCCTTCTCTCCAAAGATATGGTTTTATATTATTAAAATATGTCCAAACTTTTTCTAAATTTTCTTTTAACTCATCATTACTCATATTCTGGATATTATCAAACCCTAAAATATCTATTGCTATATTTCTTACAAAGGCACTTCCTGTAAAATTTGTAACTGTTGGATACGTGAATTTTCCAGGATTATTTTTTACATAAGTTTCCAATGTTTCATAGCTTGTAAAAGGTTTCCCTCCATTTTTTTCATTATATATAAAGTTAAATTGTGCTTCGCCAAAAGGAACTTCTAAATTATTTATTGGTTCACCAAAATCTTTAACTGTTGTACTCTCTTTTAATAAATTTCTATTTGGAACCTTAGTTAATATATCTTTTTCTAAAACTCCTGCATCTTTTAAAGCTTTAAAATTCTCTCCATTTACCCACAAAACATCAATAGCTCCATCTTTTTTCCCAGCTTGTTTTTCTATTATAAGTTTGTTAACAACATCTTTTATATCTACAATAGGAACTCTTTTTAAGACGATATTATCATCTTTTAAAATTTTAGGAGTAACCACCTCATCCATAAATTTATTTATATCTTTAGATCCACCCCACATATAAATACTAACCTCATTGCTTTCCTTTTTACCACAGCTTACAATGCTCAACGCAACTACTGATAATACAATTAATTTTTTTATATTCTTTAACATTTCCTCTCCTTCTAATATATAATTTATGTATTAATTAATTACAAAATATAAATAATCATATCTTGTATGAAAATAAGGAGAACATAAGTTCTCCTTAAAATTATAACCTATTTAATAATAAGTTACTAGGCATTTTTTTTAGCCTTTTTTGCAACTAATTTTGTTATCATTGTTAGTGCAAAGAATATTAATGAAGCTGTTAATGACATCTTTATAGCAGTGGCTTTATCACCTGATGCAACTGCTCCTGCT
>NZ_CAMQYW010000122.1 GCF_947039425.1 uncultured Cetobacterium sp.
GATTGTCATTAAAAAATATTAATTTATCAGAGAGTAAAGCAAGAAAAGATGCACTTTTATCACTTGTTTCTAAAATAGACTCAATATCATTTAAAACCTCATCACTAGAGATTTCATCAATAATTCTAGAATCATTAAGAAGCCTTAGTATAAAAAATATAAGTAAAATAAAAATAGTAGTAAAAGATGCTCTTAAAAATATGGGATAGCTTTTATTTACAGCTAAATACCACCAAACTTCATTTTTATATTCACTAGTTTTAAAGGTATAAATTCCTAAGAAAATGCTAATTGTAACAACAGATAGCATTGCAAAAATCCATCCTTTAGATAGTTTATCTTGTATAAGAGATGATTTTCTATAGAAACGATCTTTTGTAGGAATTAAAAGTAGAAGAATAAAACCTAAAAAAATTGCTTGAAAATAATCAAATCCTCTAAAAAAACTAAAGAAAATTGCAAGAACTATAGTAAGAATAGAAAAATAGTATGCACTATCAAGTCTACGACTTATACCATAGGATAAAATAAGTAAAAATGTTCCTGTAATACTAGCAGACAGATGTGAAAGAGCTATAATATCCCCAGGAAGAAGTTTGTTTATTAGATTAATGTGAGATTCTTCAAATTTGAGAGAGTTAGAAAATACTAAAAGAGCACCTGAAATAAATATTAAGATACTTAAAATATCTGGAAAAAATTTAATTAAAATAGTTTTGAAATTCTTCATAAAACTCCTCCTTAATATAACAAAAGAAGTGAGAAATCTCACCTCTTTTATATTTGGTCTTAGTCGTTAAGTTTTAGTACAGATACGAAAGCTTCTTGAGGAATTTCAACGTTACCAATTTGTTTCATTCTCTTTTTACCTTCTTTTTGTTTATCTAATAATTTTTTCTTTCTAGAAATATCCCCACCATAACATTTAGCTATTACATTTTTTCTATAAGCTTTAATAGTTTCTCTAGCTATAATTTTGGCACCAAGGGCTGCTTGAATAGGCACTTCAAATTGTTGTCTAGGGATGATATCTTTAAGCTTTTCACAGATAGCTCTTCCTCTAGAAGCAGCATGTTCACTGTGAGCAATGAAAGAAAATGCATCTACAACATTACCAGAAACTAAAATATCAACTTTAACAAGGTTTGCAGATTTATATCCAATCATTTCATACTCAAAAGAAGCATAACCTTTAGTTCTTGATTTTAACTTATCATAAAAATCAATAACAATATCAGCAAGAGGTAGTTCATAAACAACCATAGCTCTATTATCATCAATATAGTTCATATCAATGTAGACTCCTCTTTTTTCTTGACAAAGTTCCATAACGTTTCCAACAAACTCTTTAGGAGTTAAAATACTTCCTTTAATATATGGTTCTTCAATTATAAATTTAGATTTTCCACCTTCAGGAAACTCACAAGGGTTATCAATAACATATGTAGGTTTGTTTTCCATAGTAATTCTATATTCAACTGATGGAGAAGTAGAGATAAGGTCAATATTATACTCTCTTCTAAGTCTTTCAACGATTATCTCCATATGTAGTAATCCTAAGAATCCACATCTAAATCCGAATCCAAGAGCTAATGAAGTTTCAGGAACAAATCCTAAAGAAGCATCATTAAGTTGTAATTTTTCAAGAGCTTCTCTTAAATCAACATAATCATCTGTAGATAGAGGGTATATTCCAGCAAATACCATTGATTGAGCAGGTCTAAAACCATCTAAAGGCTCAAGACAAGGTCTCTTAGCATGAGTTATAGTATCTCCAACTTGAGTATCTTGAATAGTTTTTATACCAGTTATAATGTATCCAACCGATCCTGAACCAAGCATTGCTTTTTCTTTTTTCATAGGTGTGAAAATTCCACACTCTAAAATGTCGAACTCTTTACCAGTTGACCAAATTTTAATTTTGTCACCTTTTTTGATACAACCATCTAAAACTTTAACATAAGTTATAACTCCACGATAGTCGTCAAATAAAGAGTCAAAAATCATAGCTTTTAATGGTGCTTCTTCATCAAAAGTAGGAGCTGGTATTTTTTCAACAATAGCTTCTAAAAGTTCTTCAATACCAATACCAGATTTAGCTGAAGCAAGAACAGCTTCATCAGCAGGAAGTCCAATAATATCCTCAATTTCATTTTTAACTTTCTCTACATCAGCAGCAGGTAAGTCAATTTTATTAATAACAGGTACAATCTCTAAGTTGTTCTCAAGAGCTAAGTAAACATTAGCAAGAGTTTGAGCTTCAACACCTTGAGCAGCATCTACAACAAGAAGAGCACCTTCACAAGCTGATAAAGAACGTGAAACCTCATAAATAAAGTCAACGTGTCCAGGTGTATCAATTAGGTTTAATTCATAAGTAATTCCATCTTTAGCTGTATAATTTAATGTAACAGCTTGAGCTTTAATAGTAATTCCCTTTTCTCTTTCAAGTTCCATAGAGTCAAGAAGTTGATCTTTCATATCTCTATCACTAACGGTACCAGTTGCTTGAAGTAATCTATCTGCAATAGTTGATTTACCGTGATCTATATGTGCTATAATTGAAAAGTTTCTTTTTAATTTTTGTAACACTTAAATCCTCCTCTGAATATATTTTTTCACACTATATTATAAAAGAATTACTGAAAAAAATCAATCTAAATTAAATTATAACTTGACTTTATAAAGTATAATATCATATGATTTAATAAATACTAAAAATAAGGGGGATAAACAGTGATATTTGGAAAAATTAATGAGTTAAAATTTTATGAGGGCATAAATTCTGATTTAGATAGGGTAATAGAGATAATTCAGAATGGAAGTTACAAAGATGGAAACGAAGGTAAAAATGAAATAAATGGGGAAAATTTATTTTTTAATCTTCAAAAATGTCAGACTAAGGTTTTAAGTGATTGCTTTTTTGAGGGTCATAAAAAGTATATTGATATTCATGTTGTAATTGATGGAGAGGAAAATATAGGTTACTCACCAAAAGAGTCTTTAAAAGAGAAAACAGAATATGAATCAGAAAGTGATTTTCAAGTTTTAGAAGGTGAAGAAGAGTATAGATTTAAAATGGATAAGGATAATTTCATTATATTTTTTCCAGATGAGCCACATATGCCTTTAATCGCAACTAATGAAGTTCCAAAGAGTTTAAAAAAAGTAGTATTTAAAATTAAATGCGAAAAGAGGTAGGTAATGGAAAGAATAAATGACAAATTATTTTGGTGGATTAGTTTACTGGCATTTTTAGGAGGGGGAATGAATGCATTTGCTCTTCTAGATTACTCGTTAACTGTAAGTCATATAACAGGTAGTATAACTAAAATATCCACTGATTTAATAGATGGGAATACACCACATCTAATAGTCATGTTAGGGTTAGTATTTTCCTTTTTTACAGGTGCAATTTGTTCTGGTATATTAATAGGTGGAACAAGGGAATTTGAACTGAAAAAAAGATATGGAGATACATTTATTATTATTGGGATATGTTTGAAAATATTAGAAACATATATATATGGAGAGATTTATTTTATATATTCAATAGCTTTTTTATTGGGATTACAAAATGGGTTATTTATAAGATATAGAGGGATGGTTATAAGAACTACTCATATGACTGGAACTGTAACTGATTTAGGAGTAGTTATTGGACATTATATAAAAGGTCAAAAAGAGATAGTTTGGAAAATGAAATACTATACAATAAACATATTATCATTTATACTAGGTGGATTTGTTATTGGATTTGGATTTAAAATTTTAAAAAGAGATATCTTTGATTATCTGTCAATTGCTTATATTTTAAGTGGTGCATATTATTTCTTTTTAAGATTTAAGTATTATAAAAGTAGAAATTAGGAGAAAAAATGGAAAAGTATTATATTACAGATGAAGAAAAAAAAGAGGTTGTTGAAAAGTATCCAACACTAGAGTGTAAAAATTCAATAGGAATAATGTTTGATGATTATATGTCAATTAAATGTAAGTTGTTAACAGGAACATGTACATATAAAAATGGAAAAAAAGATGAGTATAAAAATTGTAAAATATTAAATAAATAGAAAAAAGCCTTCTAACTATATTAATTATAGAAAGAGGGCTTTTTTTAAAATTTAATTTTTGAAATCATATTCTCTAATTCATCATCTATATAGATATTTTCTAGAGAATCACCAATCCAAGAGTATTTATCTTCAGCTGTTTTTAAAAGTGCAATAGCAGTAGCCTGAATGATTTTATTTTCACTCCAAATAGGACCTTCTAAAAATCTAAGATCATTTTCCTTAACAGAATCAATATTAAAAATAGTATTTAGACAGTGATCACAAAGAAGCATGCAATCTTCAAATTCTGGGACAGTTGGTGCTGGTGGAACTTCATATATGGTAAGTTTAACTTTACTAGCTTCACAAAGTTCACACTTAGATTTAGATCTTCTTGCTAAATCTTTACCAAAATCTCCTACACGTAATAAATTCTCTTTATATGGTTTACGTTTTTTACTCATAATAAATACCTCCTAAAAATAAGCAATCATTATATTCTACTCCTATTGAAAGAAAAGGTAAAGAAAAAAATAAAATATAAGAGAAATTATGATATCATATAAAAAAATATAAAGGGAGAAAAAGATGAAAAAAGCAGATAGTTTTGTAGAAACTTTATTATTAGTTATGGAAGATTATGAATATAAAATGGATGAGTTAGAGGAAGATATTAAAGACTTATTAATGAGTGACTTTATTTTAGAAAATAAAAAAACAGAAAACAAAACATATTTTTTATTAGAAAGTGAGCAACTTGATAAAAATATAGACATATTTTATTCAGAAATAGAAATTGATAAAGAAAAATTTTATTTAGTTAAAGACATAAAAGTTTCAAAATAGAAGAAATTAAATGCTCGATTTGATTGAAAAAATAACAAAAAAAATCGTAAAATAATTCTTTACTAAAATAATCAGAAAAAGATTGCTTTTCTTTGTGAATTTTTTATATAATAGATAAAAAAGAAATAAAGGAGAGATTATGAATAGTGTATTTTTTAAGAATTTTTTAATGATTAGTGATATAAAAACGGTTATTTTTTTAGTTGTATTAATTGTTCTTTTGGTAATGATAAATAAGCTCCCAAAGAAAAAGTTCACATTCTCAGCAAGAGTAATGATATCTACAGCTTTAGGACTTATATTAGGATTAGTAATACAAGCTGTTGCAAAGTTTCCAACAGATCCTATGAACTTAACTTTTGTAAGAGAGACAACCCTTTGGTATAGTTTATTGGGTGGGGGATTTATATCCTTAGTAAGGATGCTAGTTATTCCATTAGTTATGATATCTATAATTCATGTAATTATAAATATGAAAGAGGATGCAAATTTAGGAACTTTAGTAAAAAGAA
>NZ_CAMQYW010000123.1 GCF_947039425.1 uncultured Cetobacterium sp.
CGAGATACGAATTCGTGACTGGAGTTCAGACGTGTGCTCTTCCGATCTGCAGTATAAATTTACTTCAAGGAATAAAAGAACCTAAAATACCTATGTATGCAACAATTTGTAGGCAGTTTATATTTCCCTTAACACTTTATCCTTTAGTTACTTTTGTACTTAAATTACCCTTGAAATATATTTGGATTAGTGTTTTTATAAATTGTTGGAGTGTGGCAATTGTATTATTATTTTTAGCATTAAAAGAGATTAAAAAATTAAGAGTTTAAAAAAAGAACCATAAAGTACACAAAGATATGTATTTTATGGTTCTTTAAATTTATTTTAAAAAGTCACAATCTGTTAATATAACTTGAGGTTCCTTTTCTATAAGTATTTTTCCATTTCTAATTGATTTTTTAATGCCAACTCTTTCTAAAATAGCATCAAATTCATTTTTAGCATCAAGAACAATAAAATTAGCTTCTTTTCCTACTTCAATACCATATCTATCTTCAATATGAAGAGTTTTAGCTCCATTAATAGTAACTAAATCTAAAGCGTTATTAATCTCTTCAAATGTCATCATTTGTGCAATATGAATACCAAAATCCAGTATAGTCATTAGATTTCCATTTCCTAAAGGATACCAAGGATCACACATTGAATCCTGTGCAAAACAAACATTTATTCCGGCATCATTTAATTCTTTAACTCTTGTTAAACCACGTCTTTTAGGATAAGTATCATATCTTCCTTGAAGATGAATATTTTCAGTAGGACACGAAATTATATTTATATTTGATAATTTTAGTAATTTGAATAATTTAAAAGCATAGGCATTATTATATGATCCCATTGCACAAGCATGACTAGCGGTTGTTTTATGTCCAATACCATTCATATAAGCTTCCCCAGCTAAAAGTTCTAAATATCTTGAATTTGGATCATCTGTTTCATCGCAATGAACATCTATTAATTTGTCATATTTTAAAGCTAATTCAACAGTTTTCTTTATAGATTTTTCTCCCATTTCCCAAGTGTATTCAAAGTGAGGAATAGCACCAACAACATCTGCACCCATTTGTAAAGCTTTTTCAACTAATTTATCTCCATCTTTATATGAATACATTCCTTCTTGAGGAAAAGCTATTATTTGTATTTCTATAATATCTTTTAATTCTTCTCTTAGTTCTAACATGGCTTTTAAAGATGTCAAATTAGGATCAGTTACATCTATATGAGTTCTCATATACTGTGTACCGTGTAGCAATTGTTTTTTTATTGCTATTTTAGCTCTTTCTTTTACCTCTTCAATAGTCATATTACCTTTTGTTTCAGACCATCTTTGAATTCCTTCAAATAAAGTTCCTGTACCATTAGTTGCTCCAGGTTTTTTTCCAGTATAAACATAATCTAAGTGGATATGTGGATCAACATAAGGTGGAATAGTAAGATATCCATTTAAGTTCACTTTTTCAATATCATTGTACTTTTTTGATAAGTCAGAACCAATCTCCTTAAATATACCATTTTCAATATAAAGATCTTTTAGTTCTTCGCTACCTTTTAATCTAGCATTTGTAAATAGAACTTTCTTCATTCTAAGTATCATCTCCTATTTTGTTAATTTAATAGCATTATATCACTGAAAAACCATATTTTCATTGTACGATTAGTACAAATGTTTTGTAAAAAATTGTTAAAAAAATATATTGTTGTAATTTAGATTTACTTATATAATTGATCTATAGAAATTTTAAGGAGGTACACAGAAAATGTTTGAACATGTTAAAATGACTAATATGATTTGGCAAGAATTTGCTAAAAAGAAAGATGATGTAATTATACTACCTATAGGAGCAACAGAACAACATGGTCCTCATCTACCACTTTGTGTTGATACTGTAATTGCAGAGCAATTTGCATATAGAATTGCAGATAAAATAAATGGAGTAGTTGCACCAACATTATCATATGGATATAAATCAAAACCTTTAAGTGGTGGAGGGCCATTATTTCCAGGAACTATAGATTTAAATGGAGCAACACTTCAAAATTTAGTTATGGATTTAATTGATGAGTTTGTTAAAGATGGATTTAAAAAGATTTACATTTTTAGTGCACACTTTGAAAACGAAGCTTTTATTGTTGAAGCAATGGATTTAGCATCAGCAAAACATGGAGAAGATATTCAAATATTATTAACTAACTGGTGGGATCCTATGAGTCCTGATACAATAGATAAAATATTTGATGAAGTTCCATTCCCAGGATGGGCACTTGAGCATGCAGCAGTAACAGAAACATCACTTATGATGTATTTTAAACCTGAATTAGTTAGAGAAGAAGCTATTCTTGAAATGACAAATGCAGAACCAGGAACATATTTTAGATACCCAATTGAAAAAGGAATAGTTCCAGATACTGGAGTTTTAGCATCAGCTAAGTCATCATCTCCAGAAAAAGGGAAAATTATTGTAGACGATGCTATTAATAATATTTTAAAAATAATTGATAAAGCCTTTAAGTAAGGTGGTATAAGTGAATATAAAAAATAATGGTGTTCTATTAACAATGTTGTCATCAATAACATTTGGTTTTGCTTTTACTTTAGGACCTATGACTTATTCATTAGGAAGTAATCCAGTTACTTTAACTTTTTTAAGAAATTTTTTAAGTTTACCTTTTCTGTTGGTAATATTATTTTTTTTTAAAATAAATTTAAAAGTTACTAAAAAACAACTTATGCATTTGGTTATTTTAGGTTTTATAGGAAATTCGATAACGACTTTATTATTAAATATTGCTTTTTCTGTAGTTGATGTAGGAATAGTTACACCAATACATTTTACATATCCAATTTTTGTAACAGTGGGGTGTGTATTGTTTTTTAAAGAAAAATTTAACAAACAAAAGATTATTGCTTTGATTATTTCAATGTTAGGGATTGCTTGTTTTTTCTATTCTGCACTTGCAAAAGATCAAGTAAGTAGTGAAAAAACAATATTAGGATTATTTTTAGCTATTTTAAGTGGAGTTTTTTATGCATTCTATATTATCTATATGGATAAAAGTGGTTTGAAAAATGAAGATCCTTTTAAAATAACATTTTATGTGGCTTTAGCTTCTTCAATAGGTATGTTCTTGTATGGGAATTTTACCAATAAATTGACATTAAGTACACTTACAAATAAAGCTTGGATGATATCATTTATTTTTGCTTTCTTATGTACAGTTGTAGCGTTGTCATTATTACAACTTGGAATTAAAAGTGTTGGTCCTAGTACAGCAGCAGTAATAAGTACTTTTGAACCAATCACAAGTGTAATATTTGGTGCACTTCTTTTAGGAGAACATATAACTTTTATAAAGATAATAGCTTGTATTTTTATTTTTATTGGAGTTTTAATATTATCTCTTAGTAAAAACAAAGAAAAGAAATCCATTTCTTCCCTGTCTAAAAATACAATTTAAATTAAATCATCTCTATTTAAAGGTTATAGACTTAAATGTTTATAACCTTTTTATATTTTAATGAAAATAGTTAAATTCATAAAAAAGAATACTATTGTATAATTCTAAGTTTTCTAAAGCATTATTTAAATCTTTTTTTAATAGAGTTTTAATAATATTCAATCGATATATTAAAGTATTTCTGTGTATATAAAGTTCATTAGATGTATTTACTAAATGTCTATTATTATTAAAATAAACTTTTAAAGTTTCAAAAAGATTAGTATTATTTTTTAAATCATATTCTAATAAGACATTGATATTTTCAAAACAATGTTTTTTTATATTTTCATTATTAATCATTTCAATAAATATTTTATAAATTCCTATATTTTCATAATAAATAATTTGATTGCTATTTTTATTATTTTTTCCAATATTTAACGCTTCCTCTGTTTCATCAAAAATATGTTTAAGAAATACATTGTTTTTATTGATTTTGCTAAAAGCTAAATACAAATTTTTATATTTTAAAATAAATTTTTTCAAAATATTTTCAATAATAGTTCTGATTTTATTAGCTTTTTCAATATTATCTATAAAAATTAAAAATACAATTCTATTAGAGTAGGTAAAATAAATAATTTCATCTTTTTTTATAAAATTTTTTAAGAAAAGTTGTTTTAAAATAATATCAAAATAATGATTGTAAAAATTTTCAATGTTTTCATTGTCTTTATCTTCAAAAATTCCTAAAAAATTATAGTTACAAATATTAATATTATAAAATTTATTTAAATTTTTATAGTAATTTTTATCTGAATTAAGAAGTTCTCTAAAAATTTTTTGTGCTTCTAAATTTTTTGTACTATATTTTTGTATAGCTAAAATAATTTCTTGAGTTAAATTTAAAAGTTTTATATTCCACGGAAGCAAGAATAAAGGAAATTTATGTTTATTTGATAGTTCAATTAGATCATTAGTAATAATTTCCTCTGTAAAATTTGTAAGAATAACTATTCCAGATAAATTTTTATTTATAGCTTCCTTCAATAGATCATATAAGTTGCTATTTTCATTATCATATAAAATAAAAAGTAGTTCTTTTCCATTTACCCACTTTCTTATAGAATCAGTTGTTTTAATATAAGGCCAAGAAATTTCTTTATAAGCTCCTTCTTCACCTGATATTAGTTTAGCTTGTTTAAAAGATTCAATATTAAATAAATCCATACATCGAAAAAACAATTGCATCACCTCCACTTAAAAATTTGAGCATATAATAGATATTTTAACAAAATATTTATATAAAAAAAAGAAATTTTAAAAGAAATTTATTATTATTTAGAATAAATAGAAAAAGATATTATAAAAATTAAAGAAGGAGAGAATGCTATGAGAAATAATGTCATTTTATTATTTTTATTATTTACAGTTTCTATATTTTCAGAGATAAAAACAGAATTGTTTTCTTATCAAATATTAACTAATGAAAATGGAGAAATCGAACGGGTAAGTGCTGAAGAAGGTTCACCAGGAGATGTATTAGAATATGTTTTTAATATACAAAATGATAGCAAGGAGGTTATATATAATTTAAATCCAATTATACCTATTCCTGAAGGAACAACAATTATAAAAGAAAGTTTAGTGCCCAAAAATAAATTTAAAGCATCACTAAATGGAAGAGACTTTTTAGAATTCCCAATAATTCAAGATGGATTAGAAATTCCAATAAGTAATTATAGAGCAGTTATGTGGGATATTCCTCAATTAAGTAATGAAAAAGAAATTGAATTAAAATTACAAGTTAAGATAAATTCTAGAAATTAATATGGAGGTGATTATTGATGGAAAATAATTTAAAAATAATTCTAAATAAAGTGAAATACCTATTTACAATATTGTTGGGAGTAATTTTATTAAATGAGATAGCTTTTGCAGTTGTACCACCAGCGAATA
>NZ_CAMQYW010000124.1 GCF_947039425.1 uncultured Cetobacterium sp.
TGTTTCACCTATAGCAAGCCTTAAAGCTTCTTGCTTTGATGTAGTTCCAGCTAGAGTACCCTTCAAGTTGCTGTTCATATAATCTGCTGCCTTTTTAGCATAATCATTATTATTTTTAAGAGCCTTTGTATTCTCTTTTAACTTTTTAGTTCCTTGTGCTTGAACTACCATCATTCCTGTTATTGCTTCTTTACCAAAAAGAGTCTGAAACACTTGAGCCTTTTGAATATTTGTCATCTCTCTTGTTTTTGTTCCGAGTTGATCTAATATATTTGTCATTCCTACAAAGTTTCCATTACTATCTTTTGTTTCTAATTTTAACTTTCTAATAGTTCTTTGAGCTTCTTTAGTAGGTGAAGCTAGATTTAAATATGCTGTTCTTAAAGCTGTTCCCGCTTGGCTTCCTTTAACTCCACCATCTGCCATAGACATAATAAGAGCTGAAACTTCCTCAACGTCAGCACCTAAAGCTTTAGCTGGAGCACCAGCAAACTTTAAAGTTTCTCCCATTTGTCCAATTGATGTATTGGCTTTATTTGCTGAATAAGCTAGTACATCTGCAAAATGATTAGCCTTATCAGCTCCAAGGTCAAATACTGTCATTTGGTCAGTCATAATATCTGTTACTAAAGCTAAATCTTCTCCAGCAACAACGGCCATATTTAAACTGGCTGGAAGTGCTTTAACACTTTCTGTTGCACTCCAACCAGCCATAGCCATATACTCAAGTCCTTTAGCTGATTCTGTAGCAGTAAATCTTGTATCTTTACCTGCATCAAAAGCTGCTTTTTTAAGTTTCTCATAACTTTTAGTAGTCATGTCTCCCTTAGCATTAACTTTTCTTAACTGATCATCAAAAAGAGCAAACTCATTAGTAGCCTTATTTATTCCATAAGCTAAAGTACCAATAATAGCTCCAACACTTACAAGTCCAGTTTCTGTAAAATCTAAAACCTTACTTAATTTACTTACATCATCTTCAGCACCTAAAGCACTTTTACCTATCTTTTTAAGACCTTTATCAGCTTTCATTAAGCCACTATTATCAACCTTATAGCCAATTTCATAATAAGCATCAGCTAATTTACTCATTGTTCACCTCCTTCTTTGGAGTAGTTCTTTCTATTACATATGAGTATAATTTCATTTGTTTTACATAGTCCATATTGTAGTAATCATAAGGGTTAGAATTAAAATATTCTCCTATAGTAAAAGCTATAATATCCTCATTTTCGAGGTTGTTGTAATAATACTGAGTATCTATTAACCCCTCACTAGTTCTCTCTATTTTAACGAAAATAGTTAGCTAATTTCTTTGCACTCTCCTTGTTTAAATGTTCTAGTTTTAATTCTCCTGGAACAGTTACTAAGTTTTTAAGAATCCACTCTATTTTTTTAACATCACTATTCTTAGCGTATAAAGTTTCATTAACTGTTGTATATTCTTTAGCTACCTCTTCCATTTCAAGAAACTCTTTTGTTGTTGGTTTCATATAGATTATTTCAAAATTAGTTCCTGCTATATCTGTTAAAACCATAGTTCCTTGTTCTGTGTTTACTTGTGGTAACTTGTAGTCCACAGCTTTAATTACTTTAATATCATTTGTATTTTCCATTAGTTCGCTCCTTCAGTTGTAAGACATGATTCATATGATATTTTCCATTCTCTATTACCTAGAGTTCCATTTCCATTTCTTGATGCTGATCCATCATTTAAAACTAAACATTTTTTATATGTTTCTCTTTGGCCACCCTTATTTCTGTTATCTCTAATCATAGTAAAATTTGTTCCAGTCTCCATTAGTTTTCTTAGTTCTTTTAAGAAATTTGTAGCATCACTTCTAATAGAAAAAGTAGCTTCACCACTTTTATCTGGATTTTCAAAGTCTTCAAAAGTTCCATTAGAATCTTGTTCTCTAAGATAAGCATCATTTTTTCTTGCTGGAGCAAAATCTTGCTTAAACACATTTGAAAATACTAATCCATTTATAGTTACTATATCTAAACTTGATCTATACATTACACCGCTCCTATTTTCTTTTTATCAAATGTTAATAATCCATCTATTTTTCCAAAACTAGCAGAACCAGAAGGTATTGCTATCCAAGAAACTTCAAAGATCCTAGCTGCTATATCATTTTCTGTATATTCAGTTTTAACATTTATTTTAAATTGTGGTTTTCCATTTATATCTTTAGCAATAAACTCTCTAAAATCACTAGCATAGTCATTTAATACTTCCTCAACAATTGCTCTACACTGAGTAATACCTCTTGGATCTATTCCAGGATGATAAATTTTATATGGTTTCTTTTCAGCTCTTATAAAGGCTATTTCAATATCATCTTGTAAGTTATCACTACCCCAAACAATATCTATAAACTCACCATTACAACATTTACCAGGAAACATTGCTAAAACTCCCTCTCTTTCCTCTTGTATTGTGTTTACTCCAAGAGATTCAAGAGTATCTTGATCTGTTAAATCAAATCCACTAAATAAGGCTCCTTGTGGTTCTTTCCATTCCCATTTATCCTTTCCTGGAGTTTGAGTTGCCATAGCTCCTACTACTTTTGCATCTGGGAAATCATCATCCTCTTTAGTTGCAAAAGCTATAGCTTTAGAGTTTATAGATTTAAAGAATGATTCTATAACAGATATAGTAGTTTCTTTCTCTGTACAATATACAGGAAGTTTATTTTTAGCATTAGCCCACTCTATAACGGCTTTTGACTTTGTTTCATCAAAAGAATCCATAAGAATAAAGTAATATCCTTTTTTTGTTTTATACATTTTGTCTAAAGCTGTTTTAATAGCTCCAGCATCTGCTCCATCAGTTCCAATAATTGAAACTTTATCTATTCTATTGTCTTGTGAGAATATCTTCTCTATTTTCTTATATAAGTTTGTTTCAGGAGTTACAGCTAATTTTTCAAGCTGTGATGTATCTGAAACTGTAGTAAAAGGAATAACTTTTGCAAAAGATACTATTAAAATATCTCCAAAAGTTGCTTTCTTTACTGACTTTGTATCTTTCATTATGCCAACTGCCATATGTCTACTCAATATACTCACCTCTTCTCATAATTATTCCTGCAGGAATCCTATCTATATCAATACTTTCAACATCAAAAGTAAAAGTATATCCATCTCTTGAAATTGATTGGTCTAAATAGAACTCATTTTTATTTACTGACTTAAAATCTCTATTAATAACTATATCTTTAACTACTCCTTTAAAATCATACAGATGAAAGAATGTATCTAACTTATAGTAGTTAGTTAAGAACTTTAATAGGTTATCTATATCTATTCCCTCTTTAGAGGTATAAATAGCTGTAATATCAAGCATATATCTTGAAATCCTATTGTAACTATCTATAATCTCTCTACTGTCTATGTCATAGGTATTAGAAATAGACATATCTTCATTTAGATTAATTTCAAATAGTTGAAATTCAAGTCTTGGATAACCTAACTTGACTACATTTTCATCATCTACTCTACCTAAAGAGTAATTAGTTTTACCTTTAATTAAATTTCCTAAAATCTTATATAACTCATTTTTAATTGACACTGTCATTAACATCACGTCTTCCTAAGAATACTAAGTAATCAGCATACATACATGGAATAGGTTGTTTGATTATATATGTGCTTCCATTAAAAGATTTAAAGCTATCATTTACCTCTAAAACTGATTCTTGATTTAAACGGCAATATACTTTAAGGTCTCCACTTTTAAAGCCGTTATCCTCATTTACATCTTCATTTTTTACATTAAAATATGCTATTTTAATTACTACTTCTTTATTGGTAGAGATAACATTAAAGTTCTCATCAACTAAAGGATTTTCAGCTATTTTATTCTTTGTAATAGTAACTTCTATTTCATATTCTTTAAGAACATCACTATGATCTGCTTTATACATTATTAATCTTCTCCTAATCCATAGGTTTTTTCACTAAAATTAATTCTAGTTCCTACACTTTGTCTTAATCTTCCGCTATCAACCATTGGAGTTCCGCTTCTATGTTTTGGAGCCATGACACCTTTTCCCATCTCTTTTTTAGTATAACTTGCTAAAGTAATAGCTATAATCTCATTTGATTGTTTAATACTCATAGTTCCACTGGCAATTTTCTTTAAATTAACTTTAATTAACTGTTCAAAGAACTCTTTATTCCTTTCAAAAGTAATAGTTAACCACTTTCTTTCAGGCATTATTATAGATGTTCCTGCCTTTAGGGTTACCCCTAAAGACGGAACATATCTATTCTTTTTAATCTTAATTTCTCCACCAAATTCATGTATAGCTGCTATTTTAACCATTTGAGAATCATCTTTCCCAAACACCCCTACTTGAAAGTAGGTATTCTTTCTTGAATTTAATTTCTTTAATTCTTGTAAAGCCTTTGTTGGTTTAAATATCATAAGAATATAACTCCACTTGATAGTTTCTCTTCACTAGCTTTCTCTTTATTTGTTAATAGAGCGTACTGTTGACCGTAAAAACTAGCTTCATATCCTTTTCCTAGTTGTCCAATAGCTCTAGTTTTAGAGCTTGATTCAAGGGAATCTGACTTAATAGCTGAGTGATTAAGATACAGGTAATGACAAGTTAAATAAACTATTCCCATATCTTTAAACTCAGTATCTAAAACACCATTATTAATATCTTTTTGTATTAATAGTTTTGCAAAGTTCATTTGAGTTTTTATAGCTTCATCACTTAAGTCTTGAGCCCCTTTATATGTGTTTTTAACATCTTTTATAGCTGAGAACTCTTCTGATTTAGTCATTTTTATTTCTTCTCATCTTTTGTATCATTAGATTTATCTTTAATTTCATGTACAACTATTAATTTTTCTTTAATTTTAGTTTTCATAAATTTTGTATCTAATAAACTTTTAATATTACCTTCTTCAGCTTTTGTTAATTCACAAGTTTCTGTTACTCCAGGAACAAAGCAAAACCCTCCAAGAAAGATTTTACTTTTTGTTAAATTTTCTAATTTTATCTTAGCCACTATAATGCCCCCTCTACTTTAGTTATTGATTCTGGTAATAAAAGAATGAAACTTGATAGATGTTCCTCTAACATATGAATATCAGTTGTTCCCTCTTTATATTTTTCAGTTAATTCTGCTGGTAAATTTAATATATATCCAAAACAACTAGGATTATCTTCTACAATTGTTGCTGTTCCATACTTAGGAATTGAAACTACATTTTTAAACCATTTTCTACCATTTAATATTTCAAGTACTGATTTAGGT
>NZ_CAMQYW010000125.1 GCF_947039425.1 uncultured Cetobacterium sp.
TGAAATAATTTAGCTAAAAGTAAACTATCCTTTCCTCCTGATACTCCAATAGCTATCTTATCTCCATCTTCAATTAACTTAAAATCCTTTACTGCCTTTGTAAATTTAGACCATATTTTTTTTCTGTATGTTGTTCTTATTGAATCTTGAACCATCTCTTTTTTTGTTTCAAACACTTTTTCTGACATCTCTCCTCCATATATACAATATATATTTTGTATAAATTATATCATGTTTATAAAAAAAGTAACAAACAAAAAATTTTTTATGATATAATTAATCATAACAAACAACTAAGAGGTGTTTAAATTATGACTAAAATAGAGAGAAGTGTCCTTGATTTTTTAATTGGAGGAATGGTTTATAGTGATGGAGCTATTATGAAAAACTTAGGAATTAATGATGAAGAACTTAACAATATATATACATCTCTAAATAACCAAGGTTATTTAGAAAGTTATGAGGATTTTTTAAAACACAATCCTGAATATTCTGAAAAAGAGGGAGGATGTTGTTCTTCTAAAGAAAATACAAGTTGTTCTGGTTCTTGTGGGGGATGTTCTTCTAAGGGAGGTTGTCCTTCTAAAGATGATGATATGGACTACTCTAAAATTAAAGTTTTAACTGAAAAAGCTTTTATATTTACATATTAAAAAGGTGATTAAAAAATCACCTTTTTATTTTTACTATTAATTGTGATATTACTAAAAATATCACTGAGACCAAAATCACTTCTAAATTCATCTTATTATTTTTTATTGTAATTAATAATCCAATTATAAAAATAGTATAGTATAAAATTAGATGTTTTTTTAATACATTGCATATAAATTCTAAAATCATATTTAATTTATTCATATAATGCACCCCCACTGCATTATACTATATTTTTTCTTCTTTCCTAATATTGACTTTGATTTTTCATAGGTATATAATTTAAAGATACTTAAATTTTAAAGGAGCTATATATGATTAAAAAAACAAACTATATTAAAGGTGGATATAATTGTGCTGAAACTATCATCCATGCTTATAATAAAAATCATGGAACTGAAATTCCTGTTTCTCTTGGTAGTGGAATGGGCGGCGGTGCTACTGTTGGTAGTTTATGCGGAGCTATAAATGCCTCTCTTATTATTATTGGTATGACTAAAGGTAGATCTTTACCAACTGATGAGAATAAAGCTAAAGAAATTTCCAATGCTTTATTAAAAAAAATTAAAGAACACTACGGTTCTGAACTTTGTATAGATCTTAAAAAATCTGGTGTTTCTTGCTCTGATATTGTTGAATTTACATATAGTGAACTTGAAAAATTAATATAAGAAAATCCATTTAATTATGGATTTTCTTATATATATATTGAGGCCTTCCTACATTTCCATATGTTATACTTCCCTCAATTATATCTATCTCTTCTAAATAATCTAAATATTTTTTTATAGTTACATTACTAACTCCCATCAAATCACATGCCTCTTTAATTCCAAACACATCTTTAAACTCTTTCTCTAGTAACAATATTAAATTTTCAAATGTTTTCTCATTTAATCCTTTTGGTAATTCTAATTTTAAATTTTTTTCATCTAATACATATATTTTATCTAACTCTTTTTGAGTTATTTTTTTATCATTAAAAATTTTATTTCTGTTAGAAATCTTAGTAATAGCCTCTTTAAATCTATCAAAATCAAATGGTTTTATTAGATAATCTACACTTCCAAGAGAAAATGCTTTCTTTATATCTTCAGAATCATTTGCAGATGTAATCATTATTACATCTACATTATATCCTCTCACTCTAATCTCTTTTAATATATCAAGTCCATTTTCTCCCATTAAAAAAACATCTAACAAAATCAAATCAATTTTTTCTTTTTTTAAATACTCTAATGTTTCAAAAAAATTCACTGGATTTCCTACTACTTCATATCCTTTTATTTTAGATAAATACTCTATATTTATCATTGCAACCATTGGGTCATCTTCTACAACAAGAACTCTTTTCATTATTACTTCTCCATTTTTATTTTAATTTTTTTATGATCATTGAACTGCTCTATTTTAATAGAACCATTATACAAACCAACTTTTTCTTTAATTAAAAATAATCCAACTCCTCTATGTTTTCCTTTAGTTGAAAATCCATAATCAAATATCCTATTTAAATTTTCTTCATTTATTTTCATTCCATTATCTTCAACTTCAATTTCAAAGAAAAATTCTGTTTCTACTATTTTTACTTTAATTTGTTTTTCTACTTCTAAATTATTTTCGAAAGAATCTATTGAATTTTCAATTAAATTTCCTAAAATTGTAGTAATGTCTACTGTTAAATGATTTTTTCTAGTTTCCTCTACAATACTTTCCTCGTCAATTTCAAAAATTATTTTCCTCTCTTTAGCAACACCATCTTTTCCAAGTAACATTGCTTTTATAAAAGTATTCTTTATATTCTTATATTTTTTAAAATCATATTGATTTAATTCTTGTAGGTCTAGTATATATTTTTTCACCATATCTATTTTCCCCAAATTAATCAACCCTAATATAACATGTAATCTATTTTTAAACTCATGAATATTTGCTCGCATTCCCTCTACTAACTGATCAATTCCTGTTATCTCTTTTAAATATTTTTCAACATCTTCCCTTTTTTTTATTAAAATTAACATTCCAAAATATTTATCTAAATCATATATAGGAAGTATTTTTATATAAAATCTCTCTCCATTTATAATAGCCTCTACATTTTTTATCATATTATTTTTATTTCCTATATATTTCTTTAACTTTTTTAATACCATATCTGTTGTTAACATCTTATATTTATTTTCAAATACACTATTTAATTTAACAATTTCATTTCTTGTATTAAGAGCAATTAATCCAGATTCTAAATTATCTATAATCAGTTTTTCCTCACTATAAAGTCTTCCTATCTCCTCGGGCTCTAATCCAAATAAGTTCTTTTTCATATCTTTTTGAAATTTTCTTCCTAACCCAGTTGTTAAAGATATTGTAATTAAAAATAATCCTACGTACATAAACATTGTTTTTTTATTATTTTTCAAAATATTTTCATAATATTTTCCCACCATAACAAAACCTATTATACTCTTATCATTATAAACTGGTTCATATCTTCTAAAAGTTATCCCCATAGATCCTTTCATTTTAGAGTAATATCCCTCTCCAAATTTTATTTTATCCCATAAAACTGGATTTACAAATTTATGTCCTATTTGACTTTTATCCAAATGAGAATATTTCCTTCCATTCATATCTACAACTACAATTATATCTGCATCTCTACATATTTTTATATATTTTTCAACAACATTTTCAATATCTCCATTTAAATCCTTATCTGTCAAATTCTTTCTTACAACATTGTTCTTTGCTATTAGTTTTGCAATTTCTATTAAATTTTTTTCAATATTATTATTTAGATTTTTTATTTCACTATTTAAAAATATTCCATAAGATAATAGTAATGGCAAAAATGCAATTATCCCTATCCAAACTCTAATTTTATTTTTTATTTTCATATTAACCATACCTTTATTTTCCCTATTTTTTTCTAATAAAAAAGAGAGCCTAAACTCTCTTTAAATATATTATAACTCATTTTCACAATTTTTACATTTTAAAAATTCATCTAAATTGTCATATGATACCTCTATCATATTTGTCAAAGCTTCATCTGTATATGACCCAATATGAGGCGTTACTAAAACTCTTGGATATAGAGATAATAATTTTTCTACTTTTCCATCTATCTCTTTTCCTCTCATATCTTTAAAGAAAAACTCTTTTTCATTTGAAAATACATCTGTTCCAAAACCTGAAATTTTTCCATTTTCAATTCCTTTAATAATTGCATTAACATCTTGAAGTTCCCCTCTTGCTGTATTTATTATTACAACTTTATCTTTTGCTTTTTCAATAAATTCACTATTTATTAATTTATCATTTTCACCTTTTATATATGGACAATGAATTGAAATTATATCAGAAGTTTTTAATAGTTCATCTAATGAAACATACTCTAAAATTTCTTTTGCTAACTCATTTTCATATACATCATATGCTAAAACTTTCGAACCTAATCCCTTAAATAGTTTAGCTGTTGTAAATCCAATTTTTCCAGTTCCTATAACTCCAACTGTTAAATTTCTAATTTCTGGACTAAACATATACTCATCCACTAAGAAGTTTTTTTCTCTACTTCTTTCAGCCATGTATGCACCTTTTCTAACTAGATTCATAGCAAATGTTATTACTAATTCTGATATAGCATTTGGAGAGTATTTAGGAACTCTTGCTACTTTAAATCCTAACTCTTTAGCTATATCTAAATCTATATGATTATATCCTACAGTTCTTGTTAATAAATATTTTACTCCATAATTTTTCATTTTTTCTAAGTTTTCTTTATTAGCTGGACAATTTGCACGTAACATTACTCCTTCATGCCCTTTTATAAGATCTATATTTTTATCATTTAGTAACTCTTCAACTAATGTTAATTCATAATTATATTTATTTAACTTCTCAAAAAACTCTTTCTCTACTTTTCTAACTCCATAACATATAAGTTTCATTTTATACTCCTTTTAATTAAATATATTTAATGTTTTTAAAATTTCTAAAACTACAATCCAAAGTGGCATACAGATAACACTAAATACTGTTGATAATAGTGAACAATTTGATGTCATAAGAGCTTCTTTATCAAATTTTATTGAATATGCTGCTGCTACTGTTGCTGTTGGTGTTGCCATCATTATAACTACTGTTGCTAACCCGACAAAAGAAACTGGTAATATTTTTGTTACTGTTAAAATATATAATACAACTATATTTATTGCTGGAACTACTATAACTTTTATTAAACTGTATATCCAAGATTCTGTTGAAGAAAAAGCCTCTTTTAATGATATATCAGCTAATTTAGCTCCTATTGATATCCAAGCTAATGGTGAACAAAGGGCTGCTAAGTAAGTCATTGGTTTAAATAACCAAAAAGCTGTTTTATCTATTCTTAAAAATGCATAACTTTTATCTCCTATATGAACTTGAGGAAGTGATGACTGGAAAACCCAAACAAACATTCCTAAAAAAGTAGCAATTACTATTGGATTCATAAACATCTGTTTTATATTTTTCAGATCGGAAGAGCGTCGTGTAGGGAAAGAGTGTACGTCCTGGTGT
>NZ_CAMQYW010000126.1 GCF_947039425.1 uncultured Cetobacterium sp.
ATCTCCTGTTCCATGTAATGATACTGCTTGGAAAGCTTTAATCATACCTGTTACAGTTCCTAATAATCCAATTAAAGGTGTTGTATGTGCTACAACTGATAATAACCACATATTTCTTTCTAATTTTGGTATTTGAGCTAAAGCAACTTCTCTTGCTTTTTCTTCTAAACTTTCAGTATTAGTACTTCTAGTTTTGTACCAAAAGATTAAAACCTCTTTTAATACTTTTGCTGTTGAACTTTGCTTTGTACCTAGAGCAGTTATAGCTCCTTTTATATCATTTTTTTCAATTGCTTGACGTAAAATAGGTCTAATTCTAGACATATTTACATTTTCATTCATTTTAAAATATACAAATCTCTCTATTATTACATAAAGTCCTAGTATAGACATTAGAACTATAAAATACATAAGTATTCCACCATTTGTTAACCAGTACATTTTAAACCTCCCAATATTTTATAGTGCTACACCTAATGTCACTAACGCTACTATTCCAATTACATATTTCCAAATTGGAGTTCCTTTATCTTCAATTAAACTTTTATTTAAGTCATTATCTTTATCACTTAATTGAATTATTTGCTTTTGATCTTTGTAATTATCTGCAGATATATTTTTATCTTCTAATTTTATTGCATCTGTACTTAACTTTACATCTGTACTTGTTGATTTTGGTATTATTAATTGTTCTTGATTTACTCCAGTTACCTCTTTATCAATAATTACATTTTCGCTATTAGCAAATAATCCCATTGATACTACCATAAATCCAGCTAACATTAATTTTTTCATTCTTTATCTCCTCCATTAAAAAAGTTTTTATATTTTTCAGAAAGTTTTGGATCTACTTCCTGTAATTTAAGATAATACTCTTTTGCTTTTTCTACTTTTTTCAATTTCAAATTTAAAAAAATTAATTTCTCTAAAAAATAATCCTTATTAGTACTTTTACTTTTCAATAACTCCTCATATTGCGCTGAAGCTTCTTTATACTCTTCTAATTTTTCATAACTTTCAGCTATTCTTATTTGAGATTCTAAAGAATATTTACTTTGAGGATATAAAACATAAAGTTTAGTATAGTTTCTTATTGCATCTTTTAATTGATCTGAATCTTTTTGAATATTTGCAACTTCATATAATGCCTTATCTTTATACGCACTGCTTTCCATTTGAATAGCTATATCATAGTTTTTTTCTGCAGAAACATAATCTTTTTTACTTAAATAATAATCTCCCAAACTTACACCTGCAAAATCTTTATAATCATCTGTTAATAACAATTTTTCTAACTCAATTTTTGCTTTTTCAGGTTCATTTTTTCTTATTAAATATCTAGCTGTATAATAAGTTTTTTTATTATCTGTTGTTATTTTTTCAATCCATTCTAATTCTTTTTCAAAGTTTTTATTTGATTGATTAAGATCAATTATCTTCATTAAAGATTTCTCTTTTAAATCTTTATCCAATGTTTCATTATATAAATTTTCATAAGTAGCAATACTATTTTCATAGTCTCCATTTATTCCATAAAGTTCTCCCTCCATTAAAAAAACATTATCTTTTAATGATGAATCAGGATATTCTTTTATAAATTCATTACTTTTTGTTGTAAATTCTGGAATATTTTTCATTAAATATAATGATGAAATCTCCCAATAAGCTCCATTTTCTCTATATTTAGGATCCTTTGCTGTTGTTGCACTTATATGATAATTTTCTATTGCTTTTAAATAATCTTTTTCACTATAATATGTTTCTCCTATTTGAAATTGTGCATAATCTCCCATATTTGAAACTAATTTTAATTTGTCAAAATACTCTCTAGCTTTTTCTGGATTATCCATTCTAAAGTAACTTATAGCTACCTTATCAACTACATCTTCTAATCCAAATAAGCTATCACTTTGAATATATTTTTCTCCATAGTTAACTACATCAGGATATTTTTCCCATAAAAAATAATTTCTAATAGAATTATATTTAGCTTTTTCTTTTAAAGCCTTATCTGCCTTAGAATCATCTTTAGTAATTTGATTAAAATATATTTCCGCTTCATCATATTTTCCCATACCCATAGTTGCAATACCTTTTAAATAAGTATTTTCCTCTGATGAATCTTGTATGTTTAAATATTCCAAAACATCATTATAATCTTTCTGAGCAATTAAAACATCAATTAAATTAGAAATAATATCAGTATCTCTATTTGTTTCCAAATAATTTTTATATAACTCTACAGCTTCCTCAGATTTTTTATCACCTATATATTCATTTGCTAATATCATAGTTATATTTTTTCTATATTCTTGATCTGTTGGATACATATTATTATACTCTTTAATATATGAATATATATCTTTATTATTTTTTAATTTTGATGTTGCTACAATTAACTTATATAAATTCTCTTTTGTTGGGCTCATATCATAATTTTTCTTATAAAACTCTTTAGCTTTTATAAAATCTCCCTTTTCAAAAGCCGATGTTCCTATTAAATTATTTATTGCAATTTTTTCTGCTGGTAAATAATTAATACCATTAACTAAATTTATATTTTCTAATATCCAAGAATAGTTTTTTCTTTGATATTCTATAAGCATTTGATAATAGATACTTTCTTTCTTATATTTTGTTGTAAATAATTTTCTAAAACTAACTAAAGCTGTATCATAGTTTTTAAGTTTATATTCACTTAATGCTATTCCATAAATAACCTCAGAGTTATTTTTACTCGTTATTTGAGAATAATAATCAATAGCTTCTTTATTATTATTCTTCACTAAGAAATAATCTCCGAAACTTTTTAAAGCTTCATTATATAACTTTGAATTATTTTTCAAGCTCAATAATATGCTTTTAGCTTTTTCTATATTCTCTTGTTTTAAATAAATTTCAACAGATGTTAATATTGCTAAAGATTTATATTCAGAATTTTCTGGACTTTTAATCAATTTATTAAAATATTCTAAAGCCTTTGTATTTTCATTAATTTTATAATAAGAAGATCCGTATAAGTAATTAACCAATCCCTCATTTGATTTTCCTCCACCTCTATAAAATTCATCTAAATATACTGTTGTTTTAATATATTGAGAATTATTATATGCTGCTAACGCTAGATTAAGAACTATCTCATTATATCTACTTCCTTGTAATAATAGTGCATCATTTAATTGGCTTTGCGCTCTTAAATAATCTCCATTATCTAAATAACCTCTTCCTATTGATAATAATATATCTTCGTATGTATCTTTTCCATCAACAGTTGATCTATTTACCATACCAGCTATTTTTTTAGCTGAATTATACTCTTTTTTTCCTGCATAACTTTTAGCTAAATATAAATAAATTGTATTTTTATCATCTTCTTTTAATTTTTTTAAATTTAATGCCTTATTTAATACTCTTATTGAATTGCTATAATCGCCATTCATATAATAAACCTGACCCATTCTAATTATAATGTTTTTTAAATATTTCGAGTTCGGATATTTTTCTATAAAACGATTAGATTCTTGTAAAGCCATTGAATATTTTTTTTGAATGAAAAGTTGATCTAAAAACTTAATATCCTCTTTTTGAGACGCATATAATCCAGAACATATTAATAATCCTGCTATTAATAATTTCAGTTTTCTCACTCGATTCCCACCTCTCTTAAAACTTTTCTTATCACTTCTATTGATACCTTTGTATCTATACAGGGTGAATTAATGATTTCATTAAAAACACCATAAACAGGCATTGGAAAACTATCATGTATCCCTGACATTAAATCTCTTTTACAAGCTACTGCAATAACTAAGTTAGGTTTATATTCTTTCAAATATAACCTTGCTAAAGTTCCACCTGTAGCTACTTTTACACTGATATTTTTATATTCCTTTTTTATTTTTATAAAATCAGAAATATCACACATCCCACACATTTTACAATTCTCTATATTATTTGTTATTTTTAAATTACAATTATATTTCTGAATACAGTGTGGTAATAAAATTGACACTTTTAATAATTTTTTATTAGCTATTTTTTTCAAAACTATTTTATTATTAAATTTTATAAATTTATTGGCTATTTTACTATTTACTAGGTCTTTTGAAAATCTCTCTGATATTAAAAACCTTAAATAATATATTTCATAAATTAGTTTTAGTATATAAAAATTGATCATTATTTCTCCTTTAATGAAAAAATATTATCCAAATTATACCACAAATAATTACATTTTCAAAATAAAAACTAGCTTACTCTGTAAGCTAGTAGTTTTTATTTTCTAGTCTTTCAAAGCTAAAGGCATCACAATGTACGTATAATTGTCTTCGTTTACTCTTCTTAGTCTTACAGCACTATTAGATGATGTAAATTCTAAAGATATTTCTGAATTTTCCTTATCTCCAGATTGAGTAAATTCCAATAAAAATTTAACATTTAAAGATATTTTTAAATTATCTCCTTGAAAATTAATTTTTGAAATCTCCTTTGCTTTAGCTATCTCTCCTGTACCCTCTATTTCCAAAGTATCATTATTTAAAGTAAATATCGCTCCAAACTTTGATTCTGAATTATTCTTTACAAAAATTTGAATTCTTTTAAGCATTTTTTCAAAATCTATTTTATTTATTTCTAATTTTTTATTATAACCACTTGCATCTAATATTGCTTTATAATTAGGAAATGGTAAATCTATTACTCTACTTATAATTGATATATTTCCAAGTTTAAAATACAATTGTTTATTTTTTTGAATAAATAATATCTCTTCTTCATTTCCATTTCTTAATAATTTTGATATAGCATCTATTGTATTTATAGGTATACTCACCTTAAATGATTTTTCACTTTTTTTATAGTCATTCTCTAAATACGTTAATCTATATGTATCTGTTGATATAAATTTAATTTTATTCTCTTCTATTTCCATTCTTATACAATTTATTGACAAATTATCACTAGACATAGATGCTGAAAATTTAACTCTATCAAAAGCATCTGCCAAATCTAATTTTTTAAAATTAAATTCAAACTCCTCTTCTTTAACTTCATCATCTTGAATTCTAGGAAATTCGTCAGCATTCATAAGCGTAAATTCTGAAGATGAATCTGACGTTTCTATTGTTAAAGTGTCCTCATCTATATTTAATAAAATTACTTCATCTTTTATCTCTTTTAAATACTCTTCTAC
>NZ_CAMQYW010000127.1 GCF_947039425.1 uncultured Cetobacterium sp.
TTCAACCACAGTATTAATACTGCAATGACCAACCATATCACAAGATTCAGGTTGGTTATTTAATATTAAGGATATTAAATTATCAAAAAATCTAATACTTACATACTTTCCATTTTTAAAATCTTCATACCATAATTGGAAAGTGTTATGTAGAAATTCTCCATAAGCCTCTTGAGTTAATGAAAAATCTTCATTAAAATCTCCATTTAATTTATCTAAACAAGGAATAAATTGAAGATATTTAAAATGTGATTTTTTAAAAAAAGAGTAGATTTCATGGGAATATTTTACAGTGTTTTTATTAACAACAGAAAGTATATTAAAATTAATATTATTTTTTTGTAATAGTTTTATATTTTTATATACTTGAGAGAAAGTTCCCTCTTTTTTAAAAGTTTTTCTAAATGTGTCATGGACGTGTTTATTTCCATCAAGGGATACTCCAACTAAATAATTATATTTTTTAAAAAGTTCAATCCATTTTTTATTAATTAAGATTCCATTTGTTTGAATACTAAAATTAACAATAGTATTTTTAGTATTTAGTTTATTTACAAAATTATGAAAAGATTTAAAAAAATCTATTCCAATTAGAGTAGGTTCTCCACCTTGAAATGCGAAATTGATAGTTTTGGCATCAGTATTAAAAGCCTCAAAAATTAATTTTTTAGCAATTTCTTTTGTCATATAACCGTAGTTTTTTGTGATTCTATTATCTGTAACATCACTATAAAAACAGTAATTACAATTTATATTACAATTTCCAGATGATGGCTTAATAAGTAAGTTTAAATTATTCATATGTATATCCCCCATATTAAAAATTATAGAAAAGCTTTATAAGCATTAAATAGATTTAGTGCAATTATTCCAATTAATGAAAAATTAAAAATGCTTTCAATTGATTTGTAAGTTAAGGATTTATTTAATTTACTTCCAATTAAACCTCCACTAATTCCACCAATAATCATGTAAGGAAGCATAGTTAAATTATAGTTCATTAAAGAACCACTAATTCCAATTAAAAATAATTTTGAGAATTGAGATAAAAGAATTATAAAAACAGAATTAGTTGCAGCCTCTTTAATAGGAATAGATAAAAACATTACAAGGATAGCCACATTAATTGGCCCACCACCAATTCCTAAAAATGATGCAGTAGCACCTAAGATTATTCCTAAAAATAATATAAAAATAGGGTGTTTAATATGATATTTAGGAAGTTTATTTTTAAAAAGAACTCCAATTAAAAGAGATGCTAATATTAATGATTGTATCCCCATACTAATTCGGTCATTTGAAATGAAATTTAAAAAGATATCAAAAAGTTCTTGTCCAAGACCACCACCTAAAATAGAACCAACAGCTAAAATAATCATTCTCAATTCAATTTTAAAACCACATTTAACTTGTTTAAAAATAGAAACAATAGCCATTGAAAAGACAGTAAAGGATGATAAAATTCCAATAGTTCCAAGATCATAAGTCCCAAGTGTATCTAAGACAGGTTTAATAATAACTCCTCCGCCTAATCCAGCTAAGGCTCCTAAACTAGTAGCGATAATTGATGTTAAAAAGTATATAAAAAACATGTAGCCCCCCTTAAAGAATTAAATTTAAAGTAAAATTATTAAAAACAGAGGTCAGAGACCTCTGTCAAATTAAATTTATTAATTGTACATTTCTTTTATTTTTTCTTGTAAGTCTTCATCTGCAATATAATCATCATATTCCATAAGTTTGTCAACAATACCTTTTGGAGTTATCTCAATAATTCTTGTTGCAACAGTTTGAATAAATTCATGGTCATGTGCACCAAATAAAATAGTTCCTTTAAAGCTAGTTAACGCTTTGTTTAATGATGTAATTGATTCTAGATCTAAGTGGTCAGTAGGATTATCAAATATTAAAACGTTAGCATTTGTTAACATCATTCTAGATAACATACATCTTACTTTTTCTCCTCCAGAAAGAATTTTTGCTTTCTTAGTAGCGTCTTCTCCAGAGAATAACATTCTACCTAAGAAACCTCTAACAAAGGCATCGTGTTGATCAGGTGAATATTGTCTTAGCCAATCAACTAAATCTAAATCTGGATTAGTAAAGAATTCTGAGTTATCTTTTGGCATATATGAGTTTGTAACTGTAACTCCCCAAGTATATGTTCCAGAATCAGCTTCCATTTCTCCAGATAATATATTAAATAAGGCTGTCTTAACATTATCATTTTCAGAGATGAATACAACTTTATCATTTGTATTTATAGTAAATGATACATTATCAAGAACTTTAACTCCATCAAGAGTTTTAGTAAGGTTTTCAACTTTAAGAAGATTGTTTCCAGCATCTCTTTCAGGTTTGAATTCAACAAATGGATATTTTCTATTTGAAACTTGCATATCTTCTAGTTGTAATTTATCAAGTTGTTTCTTTCTTGAAGTAGCTTGCTTAGATTTTGATGCGTTAGCACTGAATCTAGCAATAAATTCTTGAAGTTCTTGTCTTTTTTGATCAAGTTTTTTATTTTTATTATTTATTAATGATTGCATTAATTGATTTGATTCATACCAGAAATCATAGTTACCAACATACATTTTAACCTTTCCATAATCAATGTCTGTAATATGAGTACAAACTTTGTTTAAGAAGTGTCTGTCATGTGAAACAACAATAACAGTTGTATCTTCTAGTCCCATTAAGAAATTCTCAAGCCAAGCAATAGCTTGAATATCAAGACCATTTGTAGGCTCGTCTAAAAGAAGAACGTCAGGTCTTCCAAATAAAGCTTGTGCAAGTAACACTTTAACTCTATCTGATTCACTTAATTCTCTCATTAATTTGTAGTGGTTTTCAGCTACGATTCCAAGACCAGTTAAAAGCATTTCAGCTTCCATTTCAGCTTCCCATCCATTTAATTCTGCAAATTCTCCTTCAAGTTCAGCAGCTCTCATTCCATCTTCATCAGAGAACTCCTCTTTAGAGTATATCGCATTTCTTTCCTCAATAATTGTCCATAATTTCTTATGTCCCATTAAAATTACATTTATAACAGTATCATCTTCGTGAGCGAAGTGATTTTGATTAAGAACTGCCATTCTTTTCTTTTTATCGAATATAACTTCTCCTTCAGTGGCATCTAAAACTCCTGAAAGGATTTTAACAAATGTTGATTTTCCAGCTCCGTTTGCACCAATAAGTCCATAACAATTTCCAGGTGTAAATTTAACACTTACATCCTCAAAAAGTTTCTTTCCAGAAAATCTCATACCAAGATTGCTAGTTGCTATCATTAAAACTTTCCTCCTAAATATTTATATTAATTTAATATTAATTTAAAACCTAAATTCAAAACATATTGTTTATATTATAGCATGAATTTTAATAATCACAAATATATTATATTTTCTTTTTTATAAAAATTATGATAATATATTTTATAAAACATATAGGAAAGCGAGGGAAAATAGTGAATTTATTTACTCCTTTAAGAATAAAAAATATTGAAATAAAAAATAGAGTAGTTTTACCTCCTTTAGTTAGATTTTCAATGGTAGGAAAAGATGGAAAGGTAACTAAAGAGTTAGAGCAGTGGTATGAAGATGTAGCAGAGGGTGGAGTAGGATTAATAATAGTTGAAGCTTCTTGTGTAGCAGAAGATGGAAAGTTAAGAGAAAATCAAATAGGTATTTGGGATGATTCTTTTATAGAAGGTTTAAAAAAAATATCTTCTATTGGAAAAAAGTATAAAGTTCCAATGTTAATTCAAATTCATCATGCAGGATTTAAAGATGGAATAGCTAGTGTAGATGAAAATGTTTTAGATAGAATATTAGAACAATTTATAGAAGCTTTTAAAAGGGCAAAACTAGCAGGATTTGATGGAGTTGAAATACATGGAGCACATACATATTTAATATCTCAATTAAATTCAAGATTATGGAATATAAGAACAGATAAATATGGAGGAACATTTGAAAAAAGAATGTTTTTTACTAAAGAGTTAATTGAAAGAACGAGAGATTTGTTTAATGAAAATTTTATTTTAGGATATAGAATGGGCGGGAATGAACCTACTTTGCAAGATGGAATAAAAATAGCTAAATACTTAGAAAAGATAGGTGTAGATTTAATACATATTTCTTCAGGGGTTCCTGATCCAGAGAAAAAACAAGTTGAAAAAGTTGATAAACCTAAAGATTTTAATTATGATTGGATTGTTTATATGGGATGTGAAATTAAAAAAGAGGTTAATATTCCTATAATAGGAGTTAAAAATATAAAAACAGAGGAACAAGCAAGTTACTTAATTGAAAATAAAATGCTTGATTTAGTTGCAGTTGGAAGAGCAATGATAGCAAGACCTAATTGGGTAAAATATGCTGAGAAAAACTATAAAAAAAGAATGGAAAAATAGGAAGATTATGGAAATGAAAAGTTTAGATATATTTTGTGAAATAATAGATAATTATGGCGATATTGGAGTTGTCTATAGATTAGCAAAAGAGATGAAAAAATTATATAAAGATAATATAGAGATAAGAGTGATACTAAATAGATTAGATGAGTTTAAAAAACTTAATAAGAGAGTAGAGGATATTCAATGTCAAGAAATCGACGGAATTATTTATATCACGGAAGAGTTTTTAACTAAAAATATATGTACTTTTTCTCCTGCAAATGTTATAATAGAAGCCTTTGGATGTAATGTTTTTCAAGGGTATCTAGAAAAGGCGAAAGAGGAATCAAGCTTACTTTTAAATTTGGAGTATTTATCAGGTGAAAAGTGGATTGAGGATATTCATGGAATGGAATCTTTAATGGGTGCTAAAAAATTAAAAAAATTCTTTTTTATGCCTGGATTTAGTGAGAAATCTGGAGGAGTAATGGCTGATTCATTATTCTTAGAGAGAAAACATAAAGTTTTAAAAAACAAAACAGAATATAAAGAAAAATATTTTGGAAATTACTATAAAGAAAATATGTTAGTTGGAAGTATATTTAGTTATGAAAAGAACTTTCTTCCTTTAATAGAAGCATTATTGAAAAATAAAAAAGAAAATATGTTGTTAGTTATGGGTGAAAAAACTAAAGAAAGTTTTCAAAACCTTTTAAAAAATATAGAAGTTCAAAAATTATCAGAAGATGAGTACGTATATGAAAATATACA
>NZ_CAMQYW010000128.1 GCF_947039425.1 uncultured Cetobacterium sp.
AATATTGCCATTGAAGCTCTATGAGAAGCTAATGATTCTAAATTTTCTTTTTCAGGAACTGGCGTTCTTCCTTCTAATCTTGTACAAATTACAGTTTGTGAGATACTTGGCAGTGTAAACTCTTTTTTTACTGCTGCAGCTGAAGCTAAAAATGAACTTACTCCTGGAACTACTTCATACTCAATTTCATATTCATCAAGCATATCCATTTGTTCTCTATGAGCTCCAAATATAGCTGGATCTCCTGTATGAACTCTGGCAACCTTTTTTCCATCCTTTATACCTTTCACCATAACATCTATTACTTCTTCTAAAGTCATTGAAGCTGAATTATGTATTTCTGCTCCCTCTTTATGACACTCTATTACCTCTCTTGGAACTAATGATCCTGCATAAACAATTATATCTGCTTCTTTTACAAGTCTTTGTCCCTTTACTGTTATTAACTCAGGATCCCCTGGTCCTGCTCCTATGAAATAAACTTTTTCCATTGATTAATACCACCTTTTTTTAAAATTAGAGTTGTAAAATAAGGAATGTCTTCCTTATTAATTTTTGTAAGATCAAAATTTATCTCTTGTGTCTCTTTTCCACAATTTGATACCATTATTACATTTTCTAAGTTTCCAGTTTTTTCAAGACCATCTCTTAAAACATCAAAATTTCTAGATACTTTCATAAATACTATATTATCTGCTGAATTAATCTCTTCAACTATGTTAGTTTCCCCATTTAAAGAAACAACTTTTAAAGATTCTTCACCCATAACTAATGGTAAATTAAATCTTGATGACATATCTGAAAATGATGAAATCCCTGGAATTGTTTCTACAGGTATTTCTCCATCTAAATGTTCTAATATATAAACATAAGTACTATAAGTCATAGGATCCCCAATTGTTAAAAACCCAACTTTCTTTCCCGCTTCTAAATACTTTATTATTTTATCTGCGTTTTCTTTTCTGAAACCTTTTCTAGCTTCTACACACTTTACCATTGGGAACTCAATAAATAGTAATTCTACATTTTCTTTTAAATACTCTTTTGCAATTTCATATGCAGTACTTCCCTCTGCTTTCTTTGCTTCTGGTAAAACAACCACATCTAATTCTTTAAAAGCTTTTATAGCTTTTAAAGTTAACATATCTGGATCTCCTACTCCTACTCCAATTCCATAAAACTTTGATTCTAACATTACTCTTGTTCCTCCTTATTTGCTGTTACTATAAAGATGGGATTTTCACCATACATCATTGTGTACGGTCCTACTTTTTTTCCCCTTGATACACTTATATTTACTACTTCTATATTCTTAAAATTTAACTCTTTCAATAGCTTTGTACTTTCAGATAGTGTTTCTAAAGTTATAGAATTTATAACTATTCTTCCATCTATATTTGCATACTTCATAAAATGTTCTAAAATATTTTTCATAGATCCTGTTGATCCACCAATAAACATTCTATTATAGTTAATTTGTGGGATTACCTCTGGTGCTCTTCCAACTATAACCTCTATATTATCTAAATTAAATTTTTTAATATTTTCTTTTAAGGTTTCTATTCCTTTTTCCTCTTTTTCAATTGCAAAAACTTTTCCATTTCTTAAATATGTTGCACTTTCTATCCCTATAGTCCCTGTTCCAGCTCCAACATCTATTAAAATAGAATCATCTTCTAATTGTAACTTAGCAACAGAAATTGCTCTAATTTCCTGCTTTGTCATTGGTAATTCCTTTTGAATAAATTCATTATCATAAATATGACCCATCTTCTCACCTATATCTTTCTTAAAATTGTTACATTCATTAAATAATTTCTATTATATTTTTCATAATCTTTAATCTTAAATCTCGTAATACACTCATCACTAGATGATAATCTTTCCCCTATAATAACCTCTATATTTTCTATTCCCTTTTCTAAAAGATCTTTTGCTATTTTTATAGGATTATTTATTGAATCTGTTAAAAGAACAACTCCTTTATTAGAGTTTAATATCTCTTTAACATAATTAAAATCTCTTCCATGAACACTATGCAAAGAAAAGTTCTCCCAAGTCATTTCTAATTTTGAAAATAAATATTGAAATGATGAAATACCAGGTATAACTTTAAAATTTATCTGAGAAAATGTTCTTTTTAAATAAGTTAATAAACTATAGTATCCTGTATCACCTGAAACTATTACTGCTATTTTTTGATTTTCATTCTCTAAAATAAACGTTTTTAAAAGATCTAATTTTCCTAAAGTATATGTTTCTTGATCTTTTAATATAGTTTTTATTTCATCAAGTTGACGTTTCCCACCAATAACAATATCTGCTTCTATAATAGATTTAACTCCAGCTCCAGTTATAAATTCTATATTTCCTGGCCCTAATCCAACTACACATATATTATGACTCATTTTTTAATTCCTCCACCATAGAGTAAAAATTATCACTATACCCAAGTATTTCTCCACTATATGTAAACATCATTCCTTGAAACTCTATCTCTTCTCTTGAATGCTCCTTACATCTTTTAGCAACTTTATTACATATTAAATTAAAAACATCTTTATTTTCAATATAAGCACAAGCTTCTTCAGCTGTATTGGATTCTAAAACTTTTAATATATTCTCTCTTTTTTCATTCATTATAAAAGCATTTGCAGCTAATATTTCAAGTCTTGCATCAGCAACTCTACTATGAGTATTAAATATTCCTCCAGCAACTTTTATAGCTTTTCCAATATGACCAACTAAAAGCACTTTTTTAAAACCAAGTTCAACAGCTGAATCAATCATAAATCCTATATAATTACTTGTAACAACCATGTGCTCTAAATTAAGTTTATTTTCTTCACAAAATCTTTTCCCATGGTTTCCAAAAGCAAAAATTACCCAGTTTTTTGTGGTATTTTCTTTTAAAACTTTCAACTCAGCATACATAGACTTTGTAAGTGCTTCTTCACTCATTGGTTTTACTATTCCAGTTGATCCAAGTATTGATATTCCACCTAAAACTCCTAGTTTTCTATTAAAAGTTTTTTTAGCCTTTTCTATTCCTTGTGGTACATAAATCTTAGTTACTACCTTTACATCATTAGATACTAAAGACTTTATAGCTTTTACTATCATCTCTTGAGGACCAGGATTAATTGCTGATTTTCCAGGTTCTACTTTCAATCCTTTTTTTGTTACTAATCCTACTCCACGACCACCTAGTATAAGTATATTATCTATATAGTGACCTCTTTTTATATTTGGTAACTCTTTTAGTATTTTTACTTTAGCACATATTTCAATTCCGTTTGTTACATCAGGATCATCTCCTGCATCTTTTATAACTACTCCTCGTGCCCAATTTTTACCTTTTTTATATGAACTTACAGGAACATCTAACTCTATCCCATCTAAAGATTTTATTTTCACTATTTTTTCAATATCTTTTTCTAATAAAAGACTTAGAGCTATATAAGTAGCCACACTAGCACAAGTTCCTGTAGTATATCCTGATCTTAGCTCCTTTTTTTTCATATTAGAATCCTTCTCTTTTAAAAATTTGATAAAGTATTCCATGAAGTATTGAAACTGCCACAGGACTTCCACCTTTTCTTCCCTTTACAATTATATATGGAATTCCACTTCCTGGTAAAATCTCTTTTGATTCTGCAGCTCCTACAAATCCAACTGGTACACCAACTATTAAAGCTGGCATCTCTACCTCTTTTGAATCTATTAACTCTTTTAATCTAAAAAGTGCTGTTGGTGCATTTCCTATTAAAAATATTTTTGTATCTGGATCTTTTATTGCATGTTCTATTCCTACAATTGATCTTGTTACTCCTCTTTCTTTTGCTTCTTTTGCTACTTCTGGATCAGAAACTAAAGAATAAGCTGAACAATTATATTTTCCTAAAGTTATTTTACTAAGACCATTTGCTATCATCTGAGTATCACAGTATATTTTTACTCCATCTTTTAAAGCTTTTATACATGATTCAACCGCATCATTAGAAAACTCCAATAAATCTGCATATTCAAAATCTGCTGTTGTATGAATCACTCTTTTTACAACTGGAAGATGTTCTTTTGAAAAACTCTTAGCTTTTTCTCCCATCTCTTCCTCTATTATTTCAAAACTTCTAATTTCAATATCTTGTGGTCTTTTTATATATGACATTTCTTAACTCCTTCTAACATCTCTTCTATAATATTTAAATTTTTAAAAAAATGAATATGAGGATATCCTGCAAGTAAATTTCTATTTTTATATCCACATAACCAATTTCTACCATCTAATTTTTCAACCTTAAAACCTCTTTCATCTGTTCCTTCATCATCAATTTTAGAATAATGGAATTCATGAGCAGTTCCTAGAAAATCATCTTTTTTTAAAGTAACATATCCAAATCTTCCTATATTTAGTTTTTCTGTCATTTTAACTGAACAATTAAGTAAACTTGCCATTTTGTATACCTCATTTTGAAGATTTTTTATTCCTGATGAAAGATACATAAATCCTCCACATTCACCATATATATATCCATCTTCATTATGAAATTTTTTAAGAGACTCCATGAAACTGGTATTTTCTGATAGTTGCTCTAAATAATTTTCTGGATATCCTCCTCCAAAATAAAGTATATCTACCTTTGGTATCTCTTTATCATTTAAAGGAGAAAACTCAACTATCTCAATCCCCATTTTTTCCAACAATTCAATATTGTCTTGATAATAAAAAGAAAAAGCTCTATCCTTTGCTACTCCAATTTTTAGACCTTTATATTTATCTTTAAGTTCTAAAAAAATATCTTTTTTATCTAAAATCTCTATTTTTGTAAGTTCTTTTATTTTTTTAAAATCTATTGTTTTTTTTATTTCACTTTTTAGAATTTCTAATTTTCCATATAAATCATCTACTTCATCTGCTTGTAAAAGACCTAAATGTCTACTACTTATTCCTAACTTTTCATCCTTTTTAAGATATCCAACACAAGGAATATGAGCATATTTTTCTATAGCTTCTTTTAAAATACTATATAACTTTTCACTAGAAACTCTATTAATAATAACTCCTACAATATTAACTCTGGGATCTAAACTTTTATACCCTAAAACTTCAGCAGCTACACTTGTGCTTTTCCCTTTACAGTCAACAACTAAT
>NZ_CAMQYW010000129.1 GCF_947039425.1 uncultured Cetobacterium sp.
GCCACTTTATAGCTTCGGCAGATAACGGGGTTATTGAGGAAGGGGTATCCTCTTGTCCACTTGAGTATACAAGAATAGTTTCAGAGGCTATGTTAAACTCTGTAGCAGCTATTGGAATACTTTGTGAAAGTTTAAATATTCCATTAAATGTAATCGATGTTGGAATAAATGGACATATTAAAAGAGAGTATGAAAATTTATATATTGAAAAAGTAGCTATGGGAACTAAGAACTTTGCCAAAGAACCAGCTATGTCACATTTAGAGATTGAAAAGGCTATTTTAGTTGGAATAAATATGATAGATAGAAAAAAAGAGTTTGATTTTTATTCAAATGGTGAGATGGGAATAGCTAATACTACAACAAGCTCAGCTATACTATATGCTTTAACTAAGAGTGATATAGATATGGTGGTAGGTCGTGGTGGTGGACTTTGTGATATTGGACTAAGTAAAAAGAAAAATATTATAAAAGAAGCTTGTAAAAAATATGATTTATTTAATAGTTCGCCAATGGAGATTTTGAGATGTGTTGGAGGTTTTGATATAGCTTGTATGGTTGGTCTTTATATTGGAGCTGGAAGAAATAAGAAACCCATGTTAATCGATGGGTTTATATCTGCTGTTGCTGCTCTTGTAGCTTGTAAGATGGAACCTAAAATTAAGGATTATCTAATTGGAACTCATATGAGCGAGGAACCTGGAATGAAGGTTGTAATGGAAGCTTTAAATATAAAAACTTTTTTACATATGGAGATGCGTTTAGGAGAGGGAACAGGAGCTGTTCTTGCCTATCCTATTTTAAAGGCAGCTATGAATATACCAAAGATTATGAAAACAAGAGATGAGGTTTATGAGATACTAAAGTAAATTTGTGAGGTGAGTATATTGGAAAAAAACCAAATGCTAGGACACCGAAAGAGATTACGAGAAAAGTATTTAAATTTAGGATATAAGGGTCTTTATGACTATGAAGTTTTAGAACTTATTTTAACTTCAATTATAAAGTTAAGAGATTGTAAGGGAATAGCAAAAGATCTGTTAAAAGAGTTTAAAAGTATTGGCGGAGTCATAAGAGCTGATATTAAAGATATTGAAAAGATAAAGGGTGTTGGACCTGAAACATCACTTTATTTAAAAGTTATAGGTGATATTATAGTTGGAGAATCCTATAGAGAAACTAGAACTTTAGATTTAAAAAGTTTAAAGGGAAAAAGTGAGCTTATAAACTATTTAAAAGAGGATATTGGAATTTTAAAAAGTGAGGAGTTTAAAGTGATATTTTTAAATTCAAACAATATGATTGTAAGTGATGAGATACTTTTTAAAGGGACTATAGATAGAAGTGTTGTATATCCTAGAAAGATAGTTGAAAGAGGGATATATACTAAAGCTAAAGGGGTTATATTTGTTCACAATCATCCAAGTGGGAATTTACAACCATCAAAAAAAGATATAGAGCTAACTTTAGAGATGCAAGACCTTTTAGATAAGGTGGACATAAGACTTTTAGATCATATTATAGTGAGTGAGGATTCACACTTTAGTTTTTACGAAAATGAATTAATTAAATATTACTAATATGAAGCCCTCTTGTTAATCAAGGGGGTCTTTTGCTAAGGAGGTTTTATATGTTAGATAAAATAACAATTAAGGGTGCTCGTGAGCATAACCTTAAGAATTTTGATGTGGAGATACCAAAATATAAATTTGTAGTAGTGACAGGAGTAAGTGGAAGCGGAAAGTCATCTCTTGCCTTTGATACAATATATTCAGAAGGTCAAAGAAGATATGTGGAAAGTTTATCAGCTTATGCTAGACAGTTTATAGGTCAAATGAAAAAACCAGAAGTTGATAGTATAGAGGGATTAGCACCCGCCATTTCAATTGGGCAGAAAACAACTAATAAGAACCCAAGATCAACTGTTGGAACAGTAACAGAGATATATGATTATATGAGACTTTTATTTGCTCATATAGGAAAGGCTCACTGTCCTGTATGTGGGAAAAGTGTTGAAAAGCAAAGTGTTGATGAGATAGTTGAAAATGTATATGAGAAGTTCAGTGATGGAGATAGAATGATGATTTTATCCCCTGTTGTTAAGGATAAAAAGGGAACTCATAAAAATTTACTTCTAAATTTAGTTAAAAAGGGTTTTGTAAGAGCTAGAGTTGATGGGGAGATACTATATATTGAGGATGAAATAGAACTTGATAAAAATAAAAAACACAATATTGAAGTTGTTGTAGATAGAATTGTTGTAGATAAAGAGGATGAAGATTTTAAAAGTAGATTAACAACAAGTATAGAGCAAGGAATTGAATTGTCTGAGGGAAGAATTATTATAAATGTTGGAGAAATTGAACAGGTATATAGTGAGAATTTTTCATGTCCAGATCATGAAGATGTAAATATTCCAGATTTAAATCCTAGACTTTTCTCATTTAATGCTCCTTTTGGTGCTTGTTCAGAGTGTAAAGGAATAGGGAAAAGACTTGAAATAGATGAAAGTAGATTAATAGAAAATGATAAACTTTCTATTTTAAAGGGTGGAATATATATACCAGGTGCAGCATCAGCTAAAAAAGGGTATGCTTGGACAATATTTGAATCAATGGCTAAGGTTTTTAATATTGATCTTGAAAAGCCTGTAAAAGATATGAGTAAAGATGAGATGGATATAATTTTATATGGAACTAAGGGTAAGATGTTTAGAGTTGATTATGATTCTAAAGAGTTTAGTTTTCATGGGGAAAAAGATTATGAAGGAATTGTAAGAAACCTTGAAAGAAGATATAAAGAGTCATTTTCAGAGAGCATGAGAGATGATATTGAAAATAGATTTATGATAGACAAGGTTTGTAAGGTTTGTCATGGAAAAAGATTAAAACCAGAGGTTTTAGCTGTGACTGTAAATGATAAAAATATTATAGATATAACTGAACTAAGTATAAAAGATTCCCTTGAATTTTTTATGAATCTAAAACTTACAAAGAAAGAGCAGGATATAGCTTCTGAAATATTAAAAGAGATAAGAGAACGTATAAGTTTTATGATAAATGTAGGACTTGATTACTTAAGTTTATCTCGTGAAACTAAAACCTTATCTGGAGGAGAGTCTCAAAGGATAAGGCTTGCAACTCAAATAGGATCTGGTTTAACAGGGGTTCTCTATGTTTTAGATGAGCCAAGTATAGGTCTTCATCAAAGGGATAATGACAAACTTTTAGGAACATTAAATAGATTGAAAGATCTAGGAAATACTTTAATTGTAGTGGAACATGATGAGGATACTATGTACCAGGCAGATTATATACTAGATATTGGTCCAGGAGCTGGAGTTTATGGAGGAGATATTGTAGCTAAAGGAACTCCAAAAGAGATAATGGAAAATGAGAACTCTATAACTGGAAAATATTTAAAAGGGGAGTTAAGTATTCCTGTTCCTGAAAAGAGATTAAAAGGTGAGAACTTTTTAACTTTAAAGGGAGCTAAGGGAAATAACTTAAAAAATGTAAATGTAGAGATACCTTTAGGAGTTTTAACAGTTGTAACAGGAGTAAGTGGAAGTGGGAAATCTTCTCTTATTAACCAAACACTTTATCCTATTTTATTTAATAAATTAAATGGTGGAAAGTTATATCCTCTACCATATGATAGTATAGAGGGATTAGAACATCTTGATAAGGTAATAGATATTGATCAAAGTCCAATAGGAAGAACTCCTAGATCAAATCCAGCAACTTATACAAAGGTATTTGATGATATTAGAGATATATTTGCAGAGACAAAGGATGCTAAAGCTCGTGGATACTCTAAGGGAAGATTCTCTTTCAATGTTAAAGGTGGTCGTTGTGAAGCTTGTCAAGGAGCTGGAATTATAAAGATAGAGATGAACTTCTTACCAGATGTATATGTTGAATGTGAAGTTTGTAAAGGGAAAAGATATAACAGAGAAACTTTAGAAGTTTATTATAAAAATAAAAATATATCAGATGTACTTGATATGAGTGTTGGAGAAGCTTATGAATTTTTCAAAGCTATTCCAAGTTTAGAGAGAAAGTTAAAAGTATTAGTGGATGTTGGTCTTGATTATATAAAACTAGGGCAACCAGCAACAACTTTATCTGGTGGAGAAGCTCAAAGAATAAAACTAGCTAGTGAACTGGCAAAATCAACAAGGGGAAAAACAGTTTATATTTTAGATGAGCCAACAACAGGACTTCATTTTGAAGATATTAGAAAACTTTTAGAGGTAATTAAAAGATTAATAGATAAAGGAAATACAGTTATAATTATAGAGCATAATTTAGATGTAATAAAAAATGCAGACTATGTAATTGATATTGGGCCAGAGGGAGGGGCTGGTGGTGGAAAGGTAATACTAACTGGAACACCTGAAAAAATAGCAGCATCTAAAAAGGGATATACAGGAAAATATTTGAAAAAACTACTGAAAAAATAAGGAGAAAAAATGTTTGAATACTTAAATGGAAAGATAACTGTTAAGAGACCAGAGTATGTGGCAATGGATGTAAATGGAGTTGGGTATAGAGTATATATAACTTTAAAAACATATGACAAGGTTGTTTTAAATGAAAATAAGCAACTTTATATTTATAATGTAATTAAGGAGGATGCTTTTAAACTTGTTGGATTTTTAGAGGAGAGGGAAAGAGCTCTCTTTGAAATGTTAATAGGAGTAAGTGGTATAGGATTATCACTTGCTCTTGCTATAATGTCAACATTTTCAATAGATAATATTAGAGAGATAGTTTTAAATGAGGATTTTAAAACTTTAAAAAAGGTTCCAAAACTTGGAGAGAAAAAGTCTAAACAGATTATAATTGATTTAAATAATAAGATGAAAACTTTAAATTTAATGTCAATGGAGGAGCCACAAGAGGATTCAATGAACTTAATGATAGAGGATGAACTTTACTTAGCTCTTGAATCTTTAGGTTATAGTAAAAAGGAAATAGATAAACTTATAAGTAAAAATGAATTAAGAGAGTTTAAAACTTTAGAAGATGCAATTAAGGGAGTTTTAAAAAAAATTCAGATAAGGGGATGATACTATGAGAAAAATCTATGTTCTAGATACAAATGTTTTAATACATGACCCAAGAAGTAT
>NZ_CAMQYW010000130.1 GCF_947039425.1 uncultured Cetobacterium sp.
CAGGAATTGAAAATAATTTTTTAGGAACTATTTCTAGTTCTAAAATAGCATATATGCCACAAAAAGATTTACTTCTTCCTTGGAGAAATATTATCTCAAATATTCTATTACCTATAGAATTAAATAAAGGGGATCTAAATAAAGGGAAAATCAAAGCTCTTAATTTTTTAGATAAACTAAATTTAATGAATTATGCTTATAAATTTCCCAATGAACTTTCTGGTGGAATGAAACAAAGAGTTTCTTTCTTAAGAACTATTATTACAGAATCTGATACTCTTCTTTTAGATGAACCATTTTCTGCTCTTGATGCAATAACAAAGGAAGACTTACAACACTGGCTTTTAGATATAATAAAAGATTTAAAAAAAAGTATGGTTTTTATTACACATGATATTAATGAAGCTATTTTTCTATCTAATAGAATCCTTGTTTGTAAGAACAAACCTATGAATCAACTTATTGAGTTTAAAGTTAAAAAAAATATAACTTCAACTGAACTAAAAGAATTAAAAGAAAATATTTTAAAAATTATAAGGGAGGGATAATAATGTTAAAAAAAATATCCCCTAGTCTCTTATCTGTAACTGTTTTTTTTCTTTTGTGGGAAATTGTAGGTAGATATATTGGAATGCTATTTATTTTACCTTGGCCAACTGCCATTTTAAAAAAAATATGGATTTTAAAAGAACCACTATTTTTAACTCATCTTCCTGTTACTTTACTTACAGCTTTAGTTTCTATCTTTTTTTCACTAATTCTTGGTGGAGCTTTAGCTATACTTATGGATTTTAACAAAAAAATAGAAGAAGCTATTTTTCCAATTATTGTAACTACTCAAACAATTCCAACAACAGCTCTTGCTCCAATTTTCATTTTATGGTTTGGATATTCTATTTGGAGTAAAGTTATTGTTGCTGTATTAATAACTTTTTTTCCTGTTACTATAACTATTTTCCAAGGTTTAAAAGGTGTAGAAAAGGATCAAATAGATCTTTTTAAAAGTTTTAATGCATCAAAAAAAGATATTTTTTTTAAATTAAAAGTACCTACTGCTATTCCTTCTTTTTTTTCAGCATTAAAAATTAGTATTCCTTTAGTTCTTATTGGAGCTGCTATTGGAGAATGGCTAGGAGCCACAGCAGGTTTAGGTTACTTTAGTAAAAGAATGATGAGTCAGCTTGATGGAGCTGGTGTTTTTGCTCCCATTGTTATTATCTCTCTTCTTGCTATAGTTTTAGTGGAAATTATAACATCTCTTGAAAAATATATATTACGTTGGAGGATTAAATGAAAAAAATATTATTAAACTCTTTTTTTATTATTTTAACTATTCTTTTTACAGGTTGTCAGAATAAAGATAAAAAGGAACCTCTTCAAGAAGTAAGCATTGTTTTAGATTGGTATCCAAATGCTGTTCATGCTTTTATATATGATGCTGTTGATAAAGGATATTTTAAAGATGAAGGACTTAAACTGAAAATACTTTTTCCTTCTAATTCTTCTGATCCTCTTACTTTAACAGCTGCTAAAAAAGCTGATATGGGAATATATTATTTAAATAATATTATTATGGCTAAAGCCAATGAAAATATTCCAATTAAATCTTTTGGAACAATATTGCAACGTTCTGTTAATACTGTCATTTCATTAAAGAAAAATAACATTTTATCTCCTAAAGATTTCCAAGGAAAAATTGCTGGAACAAGTGGAGGGCCTCTTTCTGAGCTTTATTTATCTGCCATGATGAAAAACGATGGGGTTCCATATAGTTCTGTTAAAATGATTGATGTTGGTTTTGATATCTTAACATCTATGATTACTAATCAAGTTGATTTTACAATTGGTGGAATGCTTAATCATGAAGTTCCAGTTATGGAAGATAAAAATATAGACATAAATTATTTTCCACTTGATAAATTTGGTGTTCCTCAAGCTTACGAGCTTCTTCTAATTGCCAATGAAGACTCACTTAAAAACAATTCATCTACCTATAAGAAAATAGTTAGAGCTTTAAAGCGTGGATTTAATGATATGAAAAATAATCCCGATGCAGCTCTTGATCTTTTACTAACTAAACAAGAGGCAGATCAATTTCCACTAAAGAAAAGTGTTGAAAAACAAAGCATGAATATACTCCTTCCAATTATGGAAACTAAAAATGCTCCATTTTTATCTCAAAATTCTACAATATGGAATACTAATATAAATTGGTTATATGATAACAAAATAATTAATAAAAAACTTCCTGCATCAGATTTTTTTATTAATTTAAACTAAGTAAATAAAGGATAGAAAATACATAAAGATTTTCTATCCTTTATTTACTTTTTAATATATAATAATCCAAAGATTTCATATATTTTTGGGGGGATTTATTTGAAAAAAACATTATTATTTTTTAGAGAAAATAAAAAGGAAATTTTCTCAATTTTTACAATTGCACTACCTACTATTATTGATATGTTTGTACAAACACTTCTTGGTTTTTTCGATTTAATTATGGTCGGAAGATTAGGACCAGAAGCAATTGCTTCTGTTGGACTTGGAACTGCACCTCTTCTTACAATTATTCCTATCTTCTTTGCTATTAGTGTAGGAGCGACAGCAATGGTTAGTCGAGCTTTTGGGGCTAAAAACTTTAAAGAAGTTAAAGAGGTTATGAGTCAAAGTTTAATCTTAGGTTTTCCTGCATCAATTTTAGTTACTCTTTTATTTTTATCTTTTGGAGAAAATATATTGAATTTAATTAGCAAAAATCAACCTATTTCTGATGCTCTTTCATACTTTTCTGTAGTATCTCTTGGATTACCATTTTTATGCTTTAATATTCTTTTTGCATCTGGATTTAGATCAATAAATAAAGCTAAAATACCAATGATAAATAATATAATTTGTGTAATATCAAATATAATTTTAAATTATATTTTTATATTTACTCTAAATTTAGGAGTTTTAGGAGCTGGAATAGCAACTACAATATCAAGAGGTATTGTGACATTTATTTTTTTATTTTTAGCCTATTTCAAAAAAGATTATTGTATCTCTTTAACTTCTAAAGATTTTGTTTTCAATAAAGAAATATGTAGAAGACTTCTTAAAATTGGTCTACCTTCAGCTGGTGAACAAACTATTTTCAGAATTGGAATGTTAGTTTTTGAAGCTATGTTAATAAATTTAGGAACCTTACAATATGCTGCACATAAAATTGCTTTAACTGCTGAATCCTTCTCATTTAATCTTGGATTTGGATTCTCTGTAGCAGGAACTACTCTTGTAGGACAACATTTAGGTGCCTTAAATTATGATAGAGCTAAAAAAACAGGATATTTAAATACACTTTTAGCTATGCTTGTTATGACTAGTTTTGGATTTGTTTTTATGTTCTTTCCAAAATTTGTTATATCTCTTTTTACTTCAGACTCAGAAATTGTCCCTTTAGCCAGTGAAGCCCTTAGGATAGTTTCTGTTGCTCAACCAGCTCTTGCTATGTCTATGGTTCTTAGCGGTGCTTTAAGAGGAGCTGGAGATACTAAATCGGTTTTATGGATTACTGGTTTTGGAATGTTTTTTATTAGAATCCCTTTAACATATATTCTTCTTTATAATTTTAATATGGGACTTAAAGGAGCTTGGTTTGTAATGATTATCGATCTCTCTTTTAGAGGCTTTGCATGTTTTAGAAAATTTAATCAAGGTAAATGGAGATATATCCAAGTATAAAAAAATTCCCCTCTTACGTAAGGGGAATTTTTTTATACTTATTTAAGGCTTTTTCTAATCTTTTTTCAAACCAACTTCTTAGTGAAATAGGCTCTAAAATCTCTGCATCATCTAAAAAGTAACTAAAATATCTTTTAGCCTTTTCTTCAGAGCATTCAAGAACATATATACTATCAATTTTTTCCAAAAGTTTTGGTCTATTTACTCTAATCTCTTTAAATAATTTTTCTCCTGAATTTGATAATCTAACTTTAACAATTTTCCCTTTAGATAAAAAGGGATCAAACTCTTTTTTTACACTTTCGATAAACTTCTTATCTCTCACCTTAAAATTTTCTTTAGTCAAATAAATATTATTAATATATTTAAGTTTATAATTCTTCCAAGAATTCTCTTTTATATTATAACAAAAAATATAATTTGCTAGCTCTAATTTTGAACATCCTAAATAATAAGGTTCTATCTCCACTTCATTTTTATCATTAAAAATAATTTTTTCAACTCTTCTCTCTTTTATCCCAATTTTTAAAAGTTCTACCTCTCTTTCAAATAAAAAAGCTTCTCTTTCTTTTTTTCTCATAAGAGCATAATATGTAATAATATCCCTAAAAAATTCTGATTCATTTTGAATATTGTTTTCCTCTAAAAAAAAATAATAATTTTCTTTATTTTTTTTTTTTAAATTAAACTGTATAACTTGAGTATCTCCATCAGATTTTATTTTTATTTTTGAAAATTCAGTTTTTAATTTTTCATATATTAAATTTAAAAGTGTATTTTTTTTTATTAAAAATTCATCCATATCACTTTCTAATATTTCTAATATTTTTTTGGATAAAGTTATTCGTATCTTTTTCTCCATATATACTCTCCATATAATTTTATATTAGATTTATTATAACATGAACTTTCACAAAAAATAACCTACACTAAATGCCATTGCATTTCATAAGCTTCTAACGCTACCTCTTTAATCTCTTTATTTTTACACACTATTTTTGTAACTTGCTTTTCTTTAGAGTTATTAATTACTGCTATTTTTTTAGATTTTTCATAAAAATAAACCTCTGTATTTATATTTGTTGTTAAGTACATATCCTCTTCCTTAGTAGATGCCCATATAATAGCTTTCTGAAGAACTCTTGCATTTTCTATTGTATATGGAAGTCCACTTATATAAACACCTCTTCCCTCTCCAAAAGTATTTCCAGATAATTTTACTCCATCATTTATATCAAAATCTAAAATTTCTAAATTTTCATTTGTAGAATATATATTTCTACTTGCAAAACCTACCTCTAAATTTATATTTTTAAAATCATTTACTATATAGTGATTTTCTATATTCACCTTATCTCTTTTAGTAAATTGCAGTGTATTCTCTTTTTCCTTTG
>NZ_CAMQYW010000131.1 GCF_947039425.1 uncultured Cetobacterium sp.
TGTTAGTTTTGATATAGATGATACAGTTTTATTTTCATCTCCAGCCTTTTATTATGGTAAAGAAAAATATTCTCCAGATAATTTTAAATACTTAAAAAACCAAGAATTTTGGAACTTTGTTAGTGATGGAGGAGATAGATATTCACTTCCTAAATCTGCTGCTGCAAAAATTATTGCAATGCATCAAAAAAGAGGAGATACTATTTACTTTATAACAGGAAGAACTGCACCTGAAGGATTAAAAAAAGGTGAACTAGATGATACTGCTAAAATACTTCAAAAAGTATTTAAAATTAAAAATATGCATCCAATTAGTTATCAAACACCTTATACTGCTTCACAAAATAAATATGATAAAACATATTATATGAAAAAATATAATATTTCTTTACACTACGGTGATAGTGATGAAGATATTTTAGCTGCTAAAGAAGCTGGAATTAGAGGGATTAGAATTTTAAGAAATAGTCAATCAACTTATAAACCTCTACCTGGAGCTGGAGGATATGGAGAAGAAGTTATTATTAATTCTCAATTTTAAATAATAAAAAATGGGCATAATAAAGTGTTATGCCCATTTTTTTAGAAAGTATATTTAAATCCAGAGTAAAAGTGTCTTCCCTCACTTGGGTCAAAAACTTTTTCTCCATTTGAAATCGCTTCTTGATCAAAGTTTTTTCTATCTAAAATATTATTTATTCCTCCATATAATTTCAAACCATTATCCATTATATAATTAACAGTTAAATCTAAAGTTATATTACTATTGGCTTTATATTTATTAGCCTTATCCAAGTAATATCCATCTTTATAATTAAATGAAAGGATTGAATTTAACTTTTTAGACCAATCAATTTTTGCACTTATATTCCCCTTTAATTTTGATGTATAAGGTACTTGATTCCCTTCATAATTTGAATTTATATTATCTTTTTTTATTTTAGCATCAACATATGATAAACTCTCTATAAATTTAATTTTTCCAAATTCTTGAGAAAATGATGATTCTATCCCTTTTCTTTGAGTTTCATCTAAATTAGAATAAGTCCACTCTTTTCCATGAGTTACTTCATTATAATATATTTCCCCTTTTGTTCTACCTATGAAAGTATTAATCGCCACTGTTGATCCAAGTAAATAATCTTTTAAACCTGCTTCTAGTGTTTGATTAATTTCAGAATCTAAATTGTTTATCTTATATGAATTATTTACTTTATCTTGAAACTCTGTTGGAGCTGGAGTTCTAAAACTTTGCTCAAAACGAGTATAAATATTTCCACTATTTGAATATAAATAGTTTATAGCAAATTCATAACTATCATTTCTCATTTTTTTACGAATATGGTCTCTTTTAAAACCGCCATCAATATACCCATTATTTAAAAATCCTGGTTTAACTCTATGATAATAATGACTTTCCTTTGTTGTATCATAATCTGTCCACTCTCTTCTAAATCCTTGCAATAGTTCTAATTTATCTATTTTTGTTTTATTAAAAACATAAGCTCCATGACTTTCTTTTTCACTATTTAAATTATAAACTTTATACATATCCATAAAATTTTCAAAATTCCTTTTACTTTTTTGTAATTTATAGTCATATCCTAAAATCAAATAACTATTTTCTCCATATTTATATTTTAAAGATGGATTAACTTTTAATTTTTCATCTGTAAATGTCCCAATATTATCTGCATAATATTCTAAATAATTAAAAGGATTTGTTAGTGTTGGAAAATTAGCATATGTTTCCTCTTTACTTTTAATATCATTTTTATTTTTCTGGTAACTCCCTTTTATATTTAATTCTAAATCAGATGAAATACTTCTATTATAGTTAAAAGAAAACTCATCTCTTCTTAGTTTACTTTTATCTAAAATATCTCCGCTTCCTTTTAATCCTTTATATTTTTTTCCAAATTCAGCCCCATTAAAATCAACGCCAGATTGAGATTTATTACTTTCGAACTCTTCTTTATTTAATAATTCTGCTGTTTCTGATTTTTTATTATAATATGAATATTTTAAAGATAGTTTATCTTTTTCAGAAATTTTTAATAAACTAGTTATATCAAAATGTTGAGATTTGTTATTTTCAAAATCTCTATCTGTTTTATTATTTTCATTGGAATAATTTATAATTAGCCCAATATTATCATTTACTTTTATAGAAGACCCTGTTTCAAATTTCTTTTGATTATTTTCTCCATATCTTGCTCCAACATAAGACTTAGTTTTTTCTACAGTTGATTTTGTAATTATATTTACCATTCCACCAGTAAATCCATCACCATATAAAACACCATTTCCACCTGGTAATATCTCTATTTTTTCAATATTTGCAACTTCAATTGAATTTAATGGAATTATACCATGATTTATATCCACAGGATTAATAGATGTTCCATCAACTAATATTTGAACTGTCCCCTTTGAGTTTAAACCACTCCCTCTCATTTGAATAGATTCACCTATAGAATTTTTTGAAATAGAAATAAGAGATGAACTTTCTAGTATTTCAGAAACATCTTTATAATTATTTTCTTCAATATCCTCTTTAGTTATAATTTGTATATTCTTTGGTGTATTTTTCAATGATTCTTCATACCCAGATGTTGATATAACAGATTCATTAAGAATAACTCCTTCTGTATACAAATCTGCACCTTGTGCACTTGCACATATAAATGCTAATAAAAATAATTTACTTTTCATAATCCCTCCCAGAACAAATGTTTCGTAACAAAAACTATAATAATATAAATTAGTTTGAATATCAAATATTTTTTATATAAAAAAACTGCCAATTAGTTTCAATTGACAGTTTTATATAAATTAATTCTATATACTATTTATTAATTTTTTATATATGAGCTGCATATGCGGTTCATTTTTCGTATATTCCATAACTTCATTTATATTAATCCATTTTATATTACTATTTTCATCCTCTTTTATATGAATACTTTCCTTCTCATCTGCTACTAAAATATAGGCTATTGATAAATGAAGATGAGAAGATATAAATTCTCCTTTTTTATAATGAGATTTTACAGGTATCACATCTAAACTGCTAATTTTATCAAATAAAGGTTTTACATTTTTTAATCCTGTTTCTTCTTTGGCCTCTTTTATAGCAACATTTAAAAAATCATTATCTCCATCCATATGACCCCCTGTCCAACCCCAAGATCTATATATATTATGATGAATCATTAAAGTTTTTGTTTTTTCTTTATTTATAATAAAGCCCGAACTTGTAAGATGAGCTACTATATTTTTTCTAGTTAAGATATCTTCAAAGGTATTTAAACATTTTAAAATAACATCTTTATCTTTCTTCTCTTGATCACAGATTGGAATATAGTTTTTAATATTATTAATATAACTCATTTTTCCTCCTAAAAACTATCTGTGCTTTAAAATAACTCTTCCTATTAATTTGTGATCTAACATATCTTCTATTGAACTAGATAACTCTTCTAAAGAAACCATTTTTATTCCTTTAGTTAAATTTTCACCTTTCCAATCGTCTGAAAGATTTTCCCAAATTTGTTTTCTTTTTTCCATTGGACATTGAACAGAATCAATTCCAATTAATTTAACTCCTCTCAATATAAAAGGATATACATTTGCTACTGGAATCTCTCCACCAGCTATATTTCCACAAGTTGTTACAACTCCACAATATTTAAGTTCTCTTATAGCTGTAGATAATGGATTTCCTCCAACTGTATCAATTGCTCCAGCCCATTTTTGTTTTAACATAGGCTTCCCACTCTTATCATTTAAATCTTCACTTAATAAAATATCTTTTGCACCTAACTCTCTTGCATACTCTTCACCTTGAATTTTATTAATTCCAGCTACAACATTATAACCTAATTTTTTTAAAAATTTAATACTATGACTTCCTACTCCACCAGTTGCACCAGTTACTAATATATCTCCATCCTCTGGTTTTACATCTTTTATTAATTCAAATACTGATAAGGCAGCTGTAAATCCTGCTGTTCCATAAATCATAGCTTCTTCTAATGATATGTTTTCAGGTTTTTTTACTACCCACTCTTTTGGAACTCTAATATATTCTCCAAAACCACCATCTGTATTCATACCTAGATCATATCCTGTTACAATAACTTCTTCACCAATTTTAAAATCACTACTTAAAGATTCTACAATAATACCTCCTGCATCTATTCCAGGTGTATGAGGATATACTCTTGTTACTCCTCTATTTCCTGAATATGACAATGCATCTTTATAGTTTAGAGATGAAAATTTAACTTGTATTAATATATCTCCTACAGGTAACTCATTTGTATCTCTTTCAACTATTTTTTTTAAAAATTTACCCTCTTCTTCAAATATTCTTAATGATTTAAATATCATATCTTCCCCCTTTAAAGTACGGTTTCGTACTAATTTACAAGATAATAATAATACTTTTTAAAGTTTTTGTCAATTTTTTTTTATAAAAATTATAATTATATTGAATTTTTTATGTAAAAGTACTATTATATAAAACAGTTATTTTAAATATCAGGAGGGTTTTTATGTTAAAAAAAAGAAGTATTGTTTCTTGTATTATCTTGTCACTAGTAACTTGTGGGCTTTATAGTATATTTTGGTGGATTAATATTAATAATGAATTTGCTGAAAAGAATAATGAAAATATTAATGGTGGAATGACTATTTTCTTAACAATTATAACTTGTGGAATCTATGGACTTATTTGGAATTATAAAATGGGTGATAATATTGCTCAATCTGGCGGAAAAAATGAGGGGCCTTTATATCTAATTTTATTCTTATTAGGTTTTGGAATCGTTTCTCTTGCTCTTATGCAATGTCAAGAAAATGATCTATGCAATATAAAATAATTATAATTGGATTATTTAGTATCTTTTATGTTTCTTTTTTTAATAAGAGTATTTGTATATTTTATAATTTATTTGGTATTCCATGTTTAACCTGTGGAATTACAAGAGCCTATATAGCATTATTTCATTTAAATTTAAAAAAATCTTTTATATTTCATCCCTTATTTCTTCTAGTTCCCTTTCTTATTATATTTAGATTAAAAACTAAAATTTTAAGTA
>NZ_CAMQYW010000132.1 GCF_947039425.1 uncultured Cetobacterium sp.
TTTTAGGAAATATAAATTATTCATTTGATGTTTTTAAAGAGAAAAAATCAGAAAAAATAAAAATTGATCTATTTAAAAATGAAAAATCAGGAAAATTAGAAGAAATTTTAAGTTTAATAGATTGTACAGATATTACAAGAGAGTTAGTAGATCAACCAGCTAATATTATTAATCCAGAAACACTAGCTAGAAGAGCTGAAGAGTTAGGAGAGAAATATGGTGTGGAAGTTGAAATTTTCCAGGGAGATCAGCTTGAAAATATGGAAATGAATCTATTTTTAGCTGTTGGAAGAGCATCAGTAACAAAACCAAGATTAATTGTTATGAGATATTTTGGAGATCCAGAAAATAATAAAACAATTGGTTTAGTTGGAAAAGGGTTAACTTATGACACAGGTGGATTATGTTTAAAACCAGCAGATAGTATGTTTACCATGAAAGATGATATGTCTGGTTCAGCAACAGTAATAGGAGCTATGTGTGCTGTAGCTAAGAATAAGTTAAAAAAGAATGTAATAGCTGTTATTCCAGCATGTGAAAACTCAATAGACGGAAATGCTTATAGACCTGGAGATGTATTAAAGTCTATGAATGGAAAAAGTGTAGAAATAATAAATACAGATGCTGAAGGAAGACTTGCTTTAGCAGATGCAATAACATATGCAGTTAGAAATGAAAGTGTTACAGAGATTATAGATATAGCAACACTTACAGGAGCTATTTTAGTTGCACTAGGAACATTTACAACAGGAGTGTTTGCAAATAATGATGAGATGTTTAACACATTAGAAAAAGCTAGTAAAAAGCACGGTGAAAAAATGTGGAGAATGCCAATTTTTGAAGAGTATTCTGATGGGCTAAAATCTAATATTGCAGATATAAAACATATGGGTGGAAGAATGGGTGGCTCTATAACAGCAGCTAAGTTTTTAGAGTCATTTACAGAGAATACTCCTTGGATACATTTAGATATTGCTGGAACTGCTTATGACAATACATCTAAATGGTTAAAAAAAGGTGCTTCTGGAGTAGTAGTTAAAACATTATATACATATATTAAAAATAGATAATAATTAAAGGGTGAGTGTAAATCTCACCCTTTAATTTTAGAAAGGATTTAAAGTGGAAAGAAAAGAGCAATGTAAAAAAATTTGGAAAAATGTATTTAAAGATGAAGAAAAGTATATTGAGTGGTATTTTAAAAATATATATAAGGATGAAAATTTACTTACCTATGAAATATCTAATGAAGTAGTAGGAATGTTAAATGAAAATAGCTATAAAACAAAGAATAATAAAGAGTTAGAAGAGGTAAAATATTTATTAGCAGCAGGAGTATTACCTTTATATAGGGAACAAGGAATTTTAAAAGATATAATGATTAGAAATTTAAAAAAAGCATATGTTGAAAAATTAGAATTCCAATATTTATCTCCAATAGATAAAAATATTTATACAAGATTTGGTTATGAATTTATAAGTGATTTATATGAATATGAAATATTACTTGATTCCTTAAAAGATTTTAAAAAATATGAAAATATTATACAGATTGAAAAATTAGAGGATATTAATGAAGAGTTACTTCATAAAATATCAATATTTTATAATAATAATTTAGAGTTTTATAATCTTAAAATACATAAGAATAAAAATAATATTAAAGATAGTTTAAAAGAGATATTTTTTGAAGATGGAGAGATTTATTTAACTTTTAATAAAGATGGAGAGATAACTGGATATATGCCACTTGAAAAACATTCAGAAAATCTATTTATAAAAGAGTTTCTATTTAGTAATAAAAACTCTTTTAATAGTTTAATGTGGATTTTATATGGATATAGAAATTATTATAAAAATGTTAAAATAATATGTGGGATATTTGATAATTTAGAAGATTATTTTAAAAGTGTAAATAGCATAAAAAAAATTGTAAAAAATAAAATGCAACTAAGAATTGTAAATCTTTTAAAGGCTTTTAAAAGAATAAATATTAATGAAAATGAAAGCTTAGTAATTCAAGTAAAAGATGAAAATATAAATGAAAATAATGGTATTTATAAAATATGTAAAGACAAAATAGAAAGATGCCGATTAAATCCAGATATAAAAATTTCTATTGGAAACTTAGCTCAATTAATATATGGATATAGATCACTTTTAGAGTTGAAAAAAGAGGGGAAGTTAGACATAATAAAAAATGAAAAATTATTAGTGGATATTTTTATTAAAAAATATAACTATTTCAATCAAGATTTTTAAGGGGGATGTATGTTTTATATTGAGAAATTAATTGGATTATTTATATTTTCACCTATGATATTTATATTGCTTCTTATTTTAGGTGGAATTATTTTAATAGGGAAAAAATGGAAAACGGGACTAATAATGATTTTTTCAGGAATATTCTTGTATATGGGCTCTATAATGCCAGTTTCTAATTTTTTAACTGAAAGATTAGAAAATAAAATTTTTGAGTATTCAGATGAAACTCCAGATATATATGTAGTCTTAGGTGGAGGAAGTATAGAGAATATTAATGGAATTGAAGCAACGAGAGGTGCATTAAAAAGAATTGTAAAGGGTGTTGAAGAGTATAATACAAATCCTAAAAACATTTATATATCAGGTGGAAGAGTTTTAGGAAGCAAGCATAGTGAATCAAGTATTTATAAAAAAACAATGATGAAATTAGGAATTCCAAGTGAAGATATAAAGATAGAGGAAGAAAGTAGAAATACATATGAAAATGCAATGTATATAAAAAAAGAGATAGAAAATGAAGGTGTAACAAATATAGCGTTAATTACATCTGCTATTCATATGCCGAGAAGTATGTATATATTTAAAAAGACATTAAATGGAATTAATATTATTCCTATTAAATGTGATTATTTAACAAATGAAAAATATAGTTTTATTGAAAATTTTTTACCAAATTATAATAATTTAATGAATACAAATAGTACTTTATGGGAATATGTAGGAATTGTTTATTATAAGCTAAAAATTTTTATATATGGGATTATTTAACAAGGAGGTTTCTAGTAAAAAATTATTACTAGAAACCTTTTTATTTATTTTTTCATATAAAATGTTGCATTAATATTAGCTGTTACACTTATACTTTCTGGGATAGTAACAGGGACATCAGAACTATTAGCTCTAGTCATATTAAAAACAGGATAAGGTCTAGGATTAGAATATCCAAGATCAATGTATTTAGGAGATATTTTAAAATCATCCATTTTTGCAATAAGTTTAGCTTTATTTTTAGCATCTGTATAAGCTAGTTTATATGCTTTATTTTCAAGTTCTTTTTTATTTGATATAAAGAAATTAACATTATTAATATTACTAACACCACTATTATTTAAAATCCCTAATAGATCACCAGCTTTTTCTAGATTTTTAGTTGTAATTATAATTTGATTATTAACAAAATAATTCATTTCGTCACTTTTACTATTATAATCTTTTCTATAGTTTAAGTTATAATTTTCTATTTTAATATTGCTATCAGTTAATCCATCTTTTTTTAATAGTTCAATAGCATTTTTTACAATAGTATTATTTTCTTCTACTGCTTTTTGAGAGTTAGTATTTTTTGTTTCAACATTTGCAATAATACTCATAGTATCAGGTTTAGCAGAAATACTACCAACACCATTGACAGCTATAGTTGGGATATCTTTTCCTAAAGCAAGAGAAGAGATTAATACAGCAAAAGTTCCAATTGTTTTTTTCATAATAAATACCTCCTAAAATTTTTTTAAAACTAAATTTTCTAAAGATAGTTTAGGTACAAAATGTTTAAAATTTTCAGTGTCTCTATAATATCTTAAATTAAGCTCATTTCCTTCAATTAGAATAACTTTTTCTAAAGGTTTTCCTAAGGCAATTAATAATTGAGGATTAAATCTATCAAGATCAAGTTCAACAATATTGGATATCTCTTTTTTATTAAAAGCTCCAATAAAACATCCTCCTAAATTTAATTCGCTAGCTTTTAAAAGTATATTTTGAGCAGCTATTCCAATATCAATTCCTAAAGTTATTTGTGATAAGGGATTTTCTATAAGGGAACTAATTAAGATATACGCTGTAGGGGATTCCTCTATTGTTGGATTCCATTCAATAGAACCAGCCCAAGCGGTTAAAGGGAAAATTTTATTGCATATTTCTTCTGAACTTACTAAGGTATACCTAAGAGTTTGACTGTTTCTTGCTGAAGCACTAAGACGAGCTGCAGATATTAAAGACATAAGGATATTGCTTGGAATATTTTGATTTTTGAAACTTCTATAAGATCTTGTTATAGTTAAAAGGTTATCTAAATTCATAAATTCCTCCAAAGTCATTTAATCTAATACTACTTGATAAATCTTTAAAAGTCAATCTTAATAAAAGGAAAAAGTGGACAATTATGGTAACTTATTATAAAATAAGTGTATTAAAATAAAAATTTTTACAAAATTGGGAGGATTAAATACATGAATTTTATATATGATCGTAAAAAAACCGCGGTGGTATTTAAAAATGAAGAATATTCTTATGAAAAATTAATAAAAATGTCTAAGAAAATGTCATCATTAATGGAACTACAAAAAGAGGAAAGAGTAGCAATATTTATGGAAAATAGAGTTGAATATATGTCTTCAATACTAGGGGTATGGGATAAAAAAGGGACATGTACAAACTTAGATGCTGGATATGATGCAGACCAGTTGGCATATGTTTTTAGAGATTCATCACCTAAATACATTTTAACATCAAATGAAAATATTGAAATAGCTAAAAGCGCTAAAGAGTTAACAAAGTCTAATATTCTAATAATAAATATAGATGAAATAGATTTTACAAAAGAAGTAGAAATTAAAAATATGAGTATTGAAGCTTTAGATAAAGACGCAGTAGCAGTAATGCTTTATACATCTGGAACAACAGGAAATCCTAAAGGAGTAATGTTAACATACGATAATTTAATGTCTAATATAGAAGCAGTAAAGGAGATAGATTTAGTAACAGAAAGTGATAATATACTTGCAATGTTGCCTTCCATCATGTATTACCTTTAGTTTTAAGTATGTTAATGCCGTTATA